>JAHEOB010000349.1 GCA_018610095.1 Halothece sp. MAG | reverse complement strand
GGTTAAACCAGCAAAAAGAACTGACAGAGCAGGATCAAGAGCGCAATCGCAAACCTTGGGAAATTGATCATGAAGACTATCAAGCCCGGCTTGGCGTCCATCAGGAGAATCCCTCCCCGCTTCATACGCGACTCTCCCATCTGTTGGAATTTCATCAACGGGAAGCTAAACCGCAGTGGTGGCAATTGTTTTACCATCAAACCCAATTTGAAGATGAATTGATTGCCGATGCCCAGTGCCTCGCCGGTTTAACCAAAATAGAAGATTCCTATCCTGAAAAGCAGTCCTACATTTATACCTACACCTTTCCCGCGCAAGATACCAAACTTAAAGAAGGGGATAAACCCTTCATCATTGGAACCAACGACGACAAAAGCACTATCGCAGAACTCGATGAGACAAACTGTGTTATTAAGCTGAAACGGGGCAAAAAGCAAGAACCGCCTCCAGAACGGCTCTCCCTGGGGCCGCCTGCCCCCATTGATGCGAAACCGTTGCGTTCCGCCATTTATCGCTATGCGGATCAAATCCTGGCGAATCCCGATCAGCCCCATCCTGCCACCGACTTGCTGAAGCGCGATCGGCCTCAAATCCAAGGGCAATCGGAACAAGAACCGATTATCCATGGTGATCACTTGATCCAAGAAGCACTGGATGCCATTGTCAACCTTGATCATAGCTATTTATTCATTCAGGGGCCTCCCGGTACTGGAAAAACTTATCTCAGCAGCCATATCATTGTCGCTCTCATTCAAAAGGGCTATAAAATCGGCGTTGCTTCCAATTCCCACAAGGCAATCCATAACTTAATCGCGCGAGTGGAAACAGTTGCCGCCGAACAGGAAGTCCAGTTCCAGGGATGCAAAAAGGGAAGCAAGAATAATGCCGGTAGCCAGTTTCAGGGCACCTTTATTCAAACAGTTAACAGCCACAAGGAAATCAACTGGGATGCCAATCTTTTTGCCGGAACTGCTTGGTGTTTTGCTAATGAGCAGTTTCAGGGGCAACTGGATTATCTCTTCATTGATGAAGCCGGGCAGGTTGCCACGGCGAATGTGGTTGCGATGGCCAATGCTACCCGCAATATTATTTTAGTGGGGGATCAAATGCAGTTAGGCCAACCCATTCAAGGCACCCATCCCGGAGAGGCAGGACTCTCAGTTTTAGCGTTTTTACTGCGACATCGCGCTACGATTCCGGCAAACCAAGGGATCTTCCTCCCCGAAACCCGTCGCTTACACCCGAATATTTGCCATTTTATTTCCGAGGCATTTTACGAGGGGCGTCTCACAGCCCATGAATCCACCAAAGCCCGTCAGCTTGATCTCCAAAATACTGATTTGCCCAATAGTGGAATTGTTATGCTTTCAGCCCATCATGATGGATGCGGGCAAAAGAGTATCGTCGAAGGAGAGATCATTGAAGCGAAATACCAAGAACTGCTCGGTCAAACAATTACCGAAATCGATGGGACAACACGGGACATTACTGCCAATGATATTCTGATTGTTACCCCCTACAATGTGCAGGTAAATTATCTGCAATTGCGACTGCCGGAAGAGGCACGGATTGGAACGGTGGATAAGTTTCAGGGTCAGGAAGCCCCCATCACTCTAATCTCGATGGTAACTTCCAGTGCAGAACACCTGCCTCGCCATATTGAATTTCTCTACAGCCCAAATCGGCTGAATGTTGCGCTATCTCGCGCTCAATGTTTGGCAGTTGTCGTTGCAAATCCCAAGTTGCTAGAGATTCCTTGCCAGACTGTTGAACAGATACAGTTGGTGAATACCTTTTGTCGGTTGAGTCTTATGTCTCACGGGGTGACAACTGCTTGAAACGCCCCGAATCAACCATCAGATAGTAGGAAGTGGTGGGGTCAGCCGTTTCCAAATTAAGCATAGGTTGACGCTCTGCTCGCCTTCAATACCTATAACGTTATGGGTAATTGCTTGCCAAAGTTAGGTTACTAATAACATTATGGGTAATAGGCAAATGCCATTTGAAAAAAGTATTACTAAAAGTGAGTGTTATTAGTATTGTTAACCAAAAAGGGGGTTGTGGCAAAAGTACAACTGCAGTCCATTTTGCCTACTGGTTATCTCAAACCAAATCAGTTAGTTTGATCGATGCTGATGCTCAACAATCTAGTTCTGGATGGCTTTCACAACTATCATCTATAGATATTCCGTATCAAGCAATTTTAGACCCCGAACGCTTGTTTGAAGCAATTGAAGAAGCTGGGGAACAATCAGAATTAGTCATTGTCGATGGTCCAGGAAGTTTGAGTGAAGTTACAAAAACGATTCTTGATTTATCAGATCTGACGTTAGTTCCTTGTCAGCCATCTGGACTTGACTTGAGCAGCAGTAACCAAATTCTACAAGTAATTCGTCAGCGACAGAAAGTTCGTGGTGGTTATCCCATAGCTGGCTTATTTTTGAGTCGGGGAGTCAAAGGGACCATTCTCCTCAGAGAAGCCCAACAAGCACTTAACGCTGACCAACGGTTCCCGCTTTTAGAAACTGTTATTTATCAACGGCAGTGTATTTCGGATGCACCTGTCCAAAACTCAACAGTTTTTCAACTATCTGGTAATTCGGCAAAGGCTGCTGCTAGTGATTACGCTGCATTATTTCAGGAGGCTTTGAAAATCATTGGCTAAACGACGTAACTTACAATCCTATCTTTCTGAGTTACCGAAAGATGCTGAGTCTAGTTTACCCCTAAGTTCGATTGTTACGAGTAACTCACAACCTCGACGTTATTTTGACTCCGAAAAGCTGGAGCAATTAACGGCTTCTATAAAAAAGCATGGGATTCTAGAACCTTTATTAGTTCGTCCTCTTGCTAACTCCCGCAATCAATATGAACTAGTGGCAGGAGAAAGACGGTTTCGCGCAGCGCAATCCCTCGATTTAGAGGCAGTTCCTGTGATTATTCGTGACTTAACTGATGAAGAAGCTCTTGCCCTATCACTTGTTGAAAATTTAGCCAGAGAAGACCTAAATCCGATTGAGGAGACAGAAGGGGTAATTGCTTTATTGGGAATCGAGTTGAACCTAGATCATTCAGAAGTGATTTCTCTGCTATATCGCTTAGACAATCAAAAGAAAGGAAAAACTACCCATAACGTTATTGGTAGTGACTCAGTTGAGCAAGTGGAATCAATTTTTGAGGGATTAGGGTACAGTTGGTCTTCGTTTATTGCCAATCGTCTTCCTTTATTAAAATTACCCCAAGACATTCTTAATGTTTTAAGACAAGGACAACTTGCTTACACGAAAGCGATTGTTCTCTCTAGAGTCAAGGACGGACGGAAGCGCCAAGAGTTAGTAACTGAGGCAATTAATCAAAATCTGTCTCTCAATGAAATCAAAAAGCGCATCAAAGCAATTAGTATTACTTCTTCTGAAAAGACAACACCAGCCAGCAAAATTGATCGAACTGTTCAACAACTTAAATCATCGCAACTATGGAAGTCGAATCCTGAAAAGTGGAAACGTATTGAGTCTCTTTTAGACGAAATGGAAAGTTTAATTTCAGAAGAATTTAAAGAATAAAACTTGCTCCTTCAATGAAAAATCAATTTGCTTTCAAACGTTTTGGTAATACCGCTTTATTAGCGACCTTAATTCTTACAATTTGATGGATTACGATTCATAAGGTTATGCGATCGCGTTAGCCATTGCTTCACTATTCCGAATGGTGACAATCGTATATTCAGTAGGTAACTTTCTTTGATCAATTAATTCTACGCGATCTGTTTTCCAAATAATCGGTTGAACTGAGTAATGTTGTTGTTGCATATTGATTGTTTTTAAAGGGCATTCAATTACAGTATAAATCTGGGGCTTAAAGAATTGAGTTCTGGGACACTTTAAGGGCGCGATCGAAGCTCTGCTTCGGTGACGCTTTGCGCCAATCATTTAAGGCGACAGCCATAGTACAAAAGAACCAGCTCTAAATTTTCCCAAACGAATCACTTTTTCTTTTACCACCTGAAATCCCATTGATTCATATAGCTTTTTTGCTCTTGAATTACTGACATCAACACTGATATAAACTGAACCTGAATGATTAGCAGCTTCATCAATACAATTTGAAAGTAATTGTTTGCCAATTCCTTGATTCCGATATCTGGAACTGACAGCTAAACTATTAATGTAAAAACTCCCTTGAGGATAATACTGCTGCAAGACAAATGGAAGAATGAAACGTTTCACAAATCCGACACGTAATTGTTGACGGTAATTCAATCTTTTCAAGTCAGTATTGACAGACAGCCTTTCAGCAGGAACAATGACAGCTATCCCCACTACCTGATCACTTACCTGGGCAACACGAACATGCTGATAGCTAAACCGATTTTCAGACCCTTGAACTAATTGGATAAGGTTTTGAATTCCGTGAGAACCAAACATCAGGAAGAATAATTCGGGAGATGATTCATAAATTAAGCCAGCAATCTGCTCTGGATTATGTTTTTCCAAAGACATGGGTAAATAATCAACTTTTTCACCAGAGCAAATTATCCCTCGGTTTTGAATTTCCATAGTTATACCATTTTGAAAAAAGTTAAGCTACAGATAAAGCCTCTAAAATATAATCCCAACTACTGAGAGAAGCAATAAGTTAAAGTAACCACAAAACAAGTTTTTGTTAATCAAATGGAAATAAAATCACTGCTACTTTCGTTGCTATGCAGATATTGTGATGTCACTCGAATCGAGCTATGACCAAGCTGATCTCTCACAGTAGCTAAACTTGCCCCATTTGCTAAAGCATGAGAAGCATGACTATGTCTTAGTGTATGACAACTGATGTTACGAGTGAGCCCTGCTTTGTTAGCAGCTTGTTTAATCGCTTTATGTGCCATCTCTACCGATAATGGTTTTTTACGGTTACTCAAAAATAGATAATGATCCGTTCCTAATTCTGTGAGTTTTTCGACTAAACTGTCAGGCAACTTATTATCCCGTTGCTTATGTCCTTTTCCAAGGATGTAAACATAATAGGCATTTCCATTATTGTAGATATCATCCCAACTCACTGATAACGCCTCATGCAATCTCATGCCAGTAAGGTAAAGTAGTTCAAATAGAACCCGATCCCGATAGCAATTAGCATGATTGATTAATGCTTTAACCTCATCTGGGGAAATAATCTTTTGTTTGACATTCTGCTTCTGCTGAGACTTATCAATTTTGTCCTCACGAACCGTTTTGATATTACTAGCAGGATTAAACTCCCGATAATACTCACTTGTAGCATGTCGAAACAACGATTTTAAGGCTGCCAGCTTCCGATTCACCGTGTTGGCAGTATTCCCTTTCTCTCGCAGACAATGCTCCAGGAAGAATCGAATGTGCTGTTTAATGACTTTGTGAATCGGGAACTGATAAGCCACAATTTGCTTATTTTCTACCACCGCCCCCATAAACGCCTGAAACTGTAGCCAAGCCGTCCAATAACTCTTTTGGGTATGTTGACTTTGATCCGCTAACCAATCGAATAATAACTCTGCATCATTCCTAAAGGAACATTTTTCCTCCACCTCGAATGTTGAGAGTGCCTTTCGCGAATCAGCACAGGATCGATAAATCGTTTGGTTTTCGCTGCTTTGTGTCATTTGACTCATTCATTTCCCCCCGAAATCGGCTCAAAATAAAAGGTAGCGCAGTTATCTGTATTTTGATAATCAACAATTGTATAACTAATACCGATATATATGGCTAAAACAACTATTTGTTGCTTATAGAAGAGCGCCGTCAAACCAAGGTTGGAGCGTCAATCCTCCCACCGTTTCCACTGTGCATAATCTGTTCCCTTGCTAATAGCAAGGCCAATTTGATGTTGGCTTGTCAGTTCATCGCTGCCGCCCTCATTAGCGCCAATATAATACATGTACCAACTGCCGTCCGATTGCGGCACGACATAAGGGGTTCCCACAGCACGGGCATCCCAACGGCCAGAACCAGAGGGGGCATGAGCAAATACGGAACCGCCAGCTGCATCGCCATCTTGCTTTTCCCAGTGTTGGCCATCGGTTGAGGTAGCAATGCCAATGCAATGATAGCCGCTGTTGTTAACGCCCTCATAAAACATGACGTATTGATTGCCGATGGGGAGAACATGGCGTGTCCCGACACCGCCCTCGTCAAACCGTCCCGCAGGACCAGGTCCTAACACTTGACCCACTTTTTCCCACTGCAAACCATCTTCGGAAACCGCTAGCCCTACAAGAAAGCCTTTCTCTGGGTGAAGGGTATGATAGTATAGTTTCCAAGACCCATCGTGATCGCGTACGATTTTGGGAAAGCCACAAAATAATTCGTCAAATTCCCCTGATTCGCCAACTGGCAATAATGCGCCTCGATAGGGACCCTCAAGACGCAACCAATGCAATCCATCAGCAGAAACTGCACAGCCCGGTTGCATGCGGAGACCTTTGGCACGCATATTGCCCACTTTCGTGAAGCTGGGATCGCCGCCAAAATACCATAGCCAATACAATCCGTTGTTATAAGTGACATCACTAACCCCCACATGGGCTGAGTCGAAGCGATTGGGATCAGAATGAGGTTCAAAAACAGCGCCCATGGTGAGAGGTCCTTGCACTCGTTCCCAATGCACGCCATCATCAGAAATGGCTAAACCGCAGCGACCGGTGGGAAGATTAATGTCGCGATCGAAATTGGGATCGCGCCCGTAGTACCACATCCGCCATTTGCCATCAGCACAGCGCAGAACACAAGGACAAGAAATCCGTTCCGAATCCCACCAGCCATTAGGGCCAGGCGGCAAAATTAAGCCGGGTTGTTGCTTTAGTTCTTCAGTTTGCTTCGTCATGGAGAAATTCCCTGAACAACTCGGTCGATTCCAGTTTGACATACTCCCCCACTAAGCGCCGCCGCGCTCCCGCTCATCGATCGCTTCATCAAAGGGTTCAAAACTCACTTTCCAAAGTCTGCTAAAGGTTCGTCAAAGTCGGAAGACATCCAAATTTTTCCTTTAGCACTTCCACTTTGACGGTGTTTGGGAGTAGCAATTTCCTGCACAATTACTTGTATTTCTTTTCCTTCTAAATTTTCAGGTAATGGTTCATCAAGTTTGATTGTTCCATTTTGATAAGTTCCTTTCAGAATCATCATTTTAATTTAACCTCCTTTTTCAGATTAT
>JAHEOB010000348.1 GCA_018610095.1 Halothece sp. MAG | reverse complement strand
AGATAGGATAGTAAACATCAATCACTTGTATAGCGCGATCGCGCCCAGAAAGTTTTCATTCTTCTCGATTAAAATAATTCTTCCAGGAGCCTTCCACTTCTTCCAGTATTTTGTCTCGAAACGCTTCCGGCTCAATTACCTTTACTTGCTTGCCAAAGCCTAGGATCCATCGCTTCAGATCGACATCATCCATAGACCAAACCGGAAGGGTCACGCGGAAGCGATAGGGAAACTCAGGATCTTTGCTGGTTGGTAAACGAAAAACAGATTGATCCATTTGCTGCGTCGCTTGGTGAGTGGGTTTTGTCATTTGCATTTGAGACTTGGCAAACCGTTGATTTCCCTCGCTGACAAACTTAAAAATTTGCTCACTCATCCAAAGCTCAACAATGGTTTGTACTGATTTCCGATCTTTTTGATTTTTGCTGAGATATTTTTTCTGCTGGGAGACATCTTTTCCTAAAAAGATACCAGCACTAGCCGTATAAAGCCGTTTCAATTGTTTTAAACTTTGCCATTGCGAGTGATCAGATCGGGTTTGTCCAGTTTTTCGTTCCAACATTAAGCGATCTAAGCGTTCAAAGTATAGTAAGCCATCTTTTTCCCCTCCAACACGTTCATATCCCAAATACCAGGCAATGTTATGAAATACCACTTGTAAGGGATAGAGTTCAAATCGTTCTAGATCGGGTTCTCCAGAAAATCGCGCACTACCTGGTCTTAAGGCGATTTCTAATTTTTCTCTAGATTTGATCGCATGATCTAAAGCATCGAGTTGATTAGGCAGTGCCCGATTCGGTAGGCGTTCCGGATTAACAATAGCTCGATTGCCGATCGCGCGACTGGGATAGTCTTGCTGATTATTGAGTAGACGGCTAGCTTCCATCCGTTCGCGAACGGTATTTGCTAACTCCACAGCTACAGGATCATCCAAGTAAACTTGTTGAGAACGCAATAATTCATAAATGTTAGCCAGCTCTCGTTGCGAAAAGATGCCAGTGCCGAAAAAGTAGCCTTGTCTCATGGGAAAGCTGGGCAAAATGCGATACGGTTTCAGCACTTGTTCCAAGTCTTTCTGTAAAGAACCGAGAGAATCCACCAGTTCGCCATCGTCTTGCATGGCTTGATGTAATCGTTGTTGTAGGGTTCCTTGCTGCTGTGAACTGGATGGGGTTTGAAACGGATGATGGGCAATGTAGCGAATTAGCGTCAGCAGGCGTTCAAATGGGTCCAACTCTGAATAACGATGCCAAGGGGCGTTTCGCTGTTGTAATTGTTTTTGTTCTGGTTCACTCAGCTCCATCCCTTGCAAAGATTGCTTCACTTCGCCGGTTCCCAGCAACCCATTGAGTTCGAGCCACCCTAAATCAGCCGCGATCGCGTCGTAGTCGGCATAAACTCCTCCTTTGCAACACGCCATAACTGCCTGAATTTCTGCGATGTTATCTTCAAGGGGAAAGTCATGATCCTTGACTAATTCCTGTAGCGTTTCAGGGTCAGTTTCTCGAAGATTTCCTAATCCCGGATATTGCACCAGCAAGGAAATGAGGTGCATTAAGCGTTCAAAATCCAATAATTGGGAATAGCGATGCAATTGATAATGGCTAGTGCGAATCTGTTGCTGATTGCGCGATCGCGCTAACCGAGCCATGGTGGTTTCTGCTTTGCTCTTAGCCGTTTCAAGGTTATTAACATCAATGGTTTGGACTTTAACAAATCCTTCACTGGCGTGCGGGGGAAACCGTTTGAGGGCAGTTTGCATGCGATCAATTACCCCCTCCGGTACTTGTCGATCACGCCCTTGATTCCACTGTTTGGCTGTTTTCGGCGAAGTTTGCAGATACCAACCCATCCAAACCTGAGACGCTCCTAAAAGGGATTCCATTTTTTGGAGCCAATCCAAGCGATGGGCACGTTTGGCGTTGGTGGCATCGTAGATTACGGTTTTTCCTTGCGTGATCGCGGTTTGGGCTTGCTCCAGCAGTTGCTGTTCAATTTCGGGCCAACTGCCTTGAATGGTCTCATCGCCGTAAAGTTGTTGGCGAGCGCGATCGCTGGAGATAATTACCGCGCGATCGCAAAGAGTTGCTAGAATTTCCGCAAAGGTGGATTTACCGCTGCCGGGGAGGCCAATTAGAACGTGATGGAGGGTGGAAAACGCCATGGTTAATTGATTTGCAGACTTACGAATTTAGGATTAGTTAAGTAATTGCCAGAAGCAAAGCAGTCTCAAGGAAGGAAACGTTTCAGTAAGCGACCAAAGGTTTTTGCGAATAATGACAGCCCAAAACGGACTAATCGTTCAATGCCATCATGCCAAAGGTTCCGCCAAACTGGTTTGGGTAAGGTAATCTTTAGCAAAAAGAGTCCTCCAATAATGACAAATGTCCCTGTTAATAACACTTCCTGTAGTGAAGCCTCTCCTGCGATCAAAGACTGGTGAATCTGAGCAAGCATACCGAATAAAACTGCACCCAGTACCAACCAAGCGAGAAGCACCCATATATTTTTGGAACTCACAAGCCCCAAAATAATGGCAATCGCCAGTAAAAGAAATAATAGCGGGACAATTGACATAGCAATCACCAGTAATGAGCGTCACGAGTGGAGACAGTTAAATCCCGATGATATGGGAAGCCTCACCAGCAGACTGGAGTAAGTTGGGCGCAGTAAAAGCCCTGCTTTGAACCAACGCATTTCTCAATATGGACTAATATTGGGAGAGTGTAATATTTACTCATGCTAACAACCAAATTGTCCATTAACTGGAGATAAAAACCTAAGTCCGAGTTCGGAGTGGCTATTAAGGGGGACTCTATGATATAAAAAGGGATAGAAATGATTTCACAAGGAATTCAGAAGCCAAGTCGGCGCACCCTAGAATTCACAAGGAATTCAGAAGCCAAATCGACGCACCTAAAGTTTCCATTAATTAAGCGCGATTAGACGCACCCTAGAGTTTCCATTAATTAAGCGCGATTAGACGCACCCTAGAGTTTCCATTAATTAAGCGCGATCGGTTGATAAACAACATCGCGCTGCTTTTTTTTTATGGGAGTTTTTCATCTGGATCTAATTCAGGACGATAAGTTAGTTCCTCACAGTCAACTATTTCGCCTTCCTCATTAGTAAGAATGTTAAATTGATATTTACCGTACTTAGCACAGTGTTCTCGAATTGTGCTTTTCATTCGGTTATAGGTCTCATTCCAAACCCGATTAACTTTCGCTGTCAGGGTTGGGTACCTTTCTGGGTATCTTTCTAATTTTTCAATGAGTTCATATTCTATATCCTTGTAAACCGTTTCATAGACTTTATCCCAGGCATACCTCTTTGCGATTAAATTAGAGAAGTACTCAAAACTACCAGAACATAATTCTCCATTTTCTCCGGGAAAAAGAATCCATCGCTCATTGTTTTCGATCGCTTTGCGATATCTGTCTCGTTTCCGTTTTGCTTCTCCCATCATTACCTCCTTGTGCTTATGTCTAAGTGACTCTCTGCTGTCGCATCTGAATCAAAACATCAGGAAGGAAGGCAAACGTTGCTTCTCTTAAATTGGAGTCTTTGATGTAGTTGGTGATTTTGTGGAGAGATAAGGCATTCCACCATTGATTGATGTGATCTCCCAGCAAACGATAAAAGTGATAGTATTTATTTTCTAAGGGAACCTTGTCATTATTGAACCATGCTAAAAGCTTAAATTCTTCATTGGTTAAGTTGGTTTGCTGATTAGCAGTTTCAGAAGAGTGCCAGCTAGGACTATTATTTAAAGTGTTATGGGGGTTGCTGGCAGTTGCTGAGTTTTCTGTTTGATGGGAAGTTTGCTCATTTTCAGGCTCAGTTTGCCATCCTTGTGATGTTTCTTGAGTAGTTGTTTGCTGATGGGGTTGTTGTGATTCTCTAAGAATGTCTTCGATGTCGGGGTGATCGATTAATGAGTCATTCCAATCAACGATGATCAGCATCTCAATTGATTCACTCCAGCGCGGTAAAGTGTCGAGGTAATAACGTCTGGCATCGTAACCGCTTTTACGATATTGCTGGCTAGAGTAGCCAAACTGAGTGAGACACCAGTTAAGCCATTTGATAGGTTGGCTGTCATTGCTTGGCGATCGCCCAGTTGCCAGTTTAAATTCAGCGGTCTGACATCGTTCCATGAACTCTAAAAGGATTGGATCGTCTTGTTGGATGGGGTAACCTGCTTTGAGGTGTTCCAGGATTTGTTCAAAGCCGGCATCTTGGAAGGCTTTAACTTTCAGATATTCGCTTCTTAGGTGGAATTTGTGGTCATATCCTTTTAGGATGCGTCGCCATTTTTTCTTCTGCAGAATTTGGGCTTTTTCGGGGTTATGCAGCATGATGCGCCGTTTGATTTTGGCGATCGCGAGGGGGTCATTAAATAAGATTTCCTCAATGACTTTAGGATGCCAGCATTCATCCATTTCAATGCCGGGAACTTTCTGTTTGATTTTAGCTTTCTCAATTTTCCACTGATCTTCTAATTTTCCGGTTTGGTGTTCACTGATGCTGTTAGGATCAATATCTTCTGCTTCATAGATCTGTTTTGAATGATATTCTTTCACGGCTTTTTTCTCATCTTTAAGGGTTTTGTGGGCTTGTTGGAAGTCATCAGTTTGATTGGGGTGGAACTCCACTAAATGATGCCCTTCTTCTGCTAACGATTCCATTAAGCAGTCTCGAAAGTTGTGTCTCTCATAATGCTCATTGGCTACTAAATTACTCCAGTAATCGTAATGGATTTCCTCAGTGGCATCACTCTTAATCAATTCATAGACTTGATGGAGTTGTTCCTCACTATATTTGTCTCCCCAGGTTAGTTTTAAGTCGTTGAGCAATAGTTCTTGATGATTCTGTTTGGTCGCTCCTGCAAAGGGTGATTGAGCATGTTCTAAAGTTCCCTCATTAAAGACTTGAGCCCACAGCCAACGATCCACATTGGGGTCCCGTAATCGGAAAGAAAACTGATGAGCCGATGTCACATTAATGATGCCATGATAAAGGCAGAATAAATCACTAAAGTATCCTTGGAGATGAATATCAATCCCATCTTGCCCGGATGGGGATAACAGTAAGTAATCAGGCTGATTATCTAAAATGCCTTGGTTGATATCTTTCATTAAGGCTTTAATTTCATCTTCGCCACTGGTTTTGCCGTCAATCCTGATGCCTTGTTTGCCCTGCTCTTGTAGCCAATTATCCAGTGCCTCTAAAAGCACTTGGTTATCACTAACCACCATGGGGCATTCTGCTTTGAGAATGTAGTCGATTAAGGGCGACTTGTTATTGGGCTTTAACTTTTTGCTAATGGTGCCATCCTTATTTTCGTATGGGTGATTAACGCCAGTGAGAACATTAAAGGTGACCGGTTTCTGCGCTTGGTTTTCCACCTTATAGAGCTGCTTCCCTGATAATTTCTGGATGTAATCGCAAACGCGATCGCTGAGCATGCCATCGGTTAAGAAAATGCGCTTGCAAATTTGTAAGCCTTGCTCAAACAGAGAAAGAATCGGCTTGCGGTGCTTGCGGATTTCCGTCATGCTTAAAAGCAGATGCAGAATCACCGTAGTGGTCTCATCAATAAAGATATTTTTGTCTTGAAACTGCCATGGCCCATCAAACTTAAATAACGAATCCAGCGCTAACAACAGCACAGGCTCGGGATCATCTTTCAGCTCTTCCGATAAAATCGCTGCTTGTTCTAGATCGCCGTTGGTATATTCACCGCGCTCGGCATCAATCAAGAGGTGACCATTGACCCTGCTTGCCGTCTGCCGTAATAAAAGGTTGCGGTGTCCTAAAAACGTGGAGCCTTCCCCGATTTGGTTAAACAGTGACACCAATTTACTAAGTAGTTCCGTTTGCCCTGTTCCAATGGGCGATTTAATCGCGTAAATCATGCCCTCTGGCAACTCACTGGGCAGACAATCCAGCTTTAAGAACGGATCATCGGGATCCTTAATGACATGATCCGGGCTAAACTTGCGACGTTGCTGCCATGCCTGATGAGCTTGCTGTTTATAGGTTTGCTGCTGCCATTGCTGCTGCTGCTCTGATTGCCGTTTTTGTTGCTGTTGACGATATTTGAAATAATACTGACCGGGGGTTAATTCCTCGATCGCGGCAAAAGTTTCCCCATCAATTTCATCAATATCATCTTCCGTTTTATCAATTTGCCCCCACCAGGCAATCATGACGGTGTAATGCCAATTATTCAGTAAACTAATGGTTTGTTTGGTTAGGTGGTGAATATGGTCATTAATAATCGCCCCAGCATCAGGAACCATAATCACTTTTTTCGCTTGTAACGCCCCTAAGGCTCGTTGTAACGCCTTCGGCGAACTGGGGAAATTATTGCCAGCAGCACCAATCACAGGACGATTGAATCGGATCGATGCCAACCAAGGCTTAATGCCGGGGCTTTCGCATAGATAAACCACACCATCCTCATGGCAGCGATCGCGCCCCCAAACGCCTAAGGGTAATTCCCCCTCCCGATTTTTAATATCAGGACGATTGTCGCGATTCTTTTCACTAGCACTCCACAGATACTTATTATTGTCTTCAGGATGGTCTCGTCTTAACTGATAACCCACCCATTGCCCGTTTTCATCTGGAATCGGAATCAAAATGCCTGAATCAGGGGTAATCAGTCTATCTCCGCCACGACTAACCCCAGCTAATTTAGGACTCACCCTGTGGCTTAAGCGTTGCCACTTGCCAACACTGCGATAACCCGCCTCATCAATCTGCTGATCACTAAACCCTCGGGATTGCAGTTGTTCGCGATGCTGCTGGCTTAAGGAAAGCTGAGCAAGGATTTGCCGAATGACCTCATCCCGCTGCTGGGAAGTTAATTGTTTCTTTAACTCCCGCTCCCATTGACGCTGTTTCTGTTCCCGTTCTCGTTGCTTTTGCTCCAGCCATTCTTGCCATTTTTCCTCGGCAAACTCCTGAATTTCAGCTTCCAGCTTAAACATCCCAAACCCGTGCTTATCTTGCTTAAGGAAGCGGTAAGCCGGATCAGGATGCTCCCCTCGGCAATGGGTGATATTCGTTTTAGCATTCGTGCGACATCCCTTTTTGGTTTGGTGGCACACCGGGCAAGGTTGCCAATGGTTATGGCGAATCCACTTAACCATGGTGATCACCCCCTTGCCCCCATTCCGCTGGCAAAAGGAAAGCTAAGCCATCGCCCGCTCGCTGCCACCGAGGGTCTGATTTCTTGCCGGGTGGAATACTGACTAAATTAGCCCTGAATTGCCGTAGCGCGATTTCGCTTCCCTGCCATGGTTGGTGATTTGGCGTGGCGATGAAATTTTGAGTTTGCGCTGTGCCGTTGTTGTTGAGGGTTTCGTCTGTGTTAGGATTATCAATGAGTTTTATGTTTTTGTTATTATAATTCATGGGTGGGTTTGTTGGTTTTTCTTATTT
>JAHEOB010000347.1 GCA_018610095.1 Halothece sp. MAG | reverse complement strand
TCATGGCAACGGGGGTTGCTTCACCAGATGCCAAGTCTAAGGGGAAGTTGTGGGCGTTGCGCTCGTGCATTACCTCAAATCCGAGGTTAGCGCGGTTGAGCACGTCTGCCCAAGTGTTGATGACGCGACCTTGGCTATCCAGGATGGACTGGTTGAAGTTGAACCCGTTGAGGTTAAATGCCATGGTGCTGACGCCTAAGGCAGTGAACCAGATGCCGATTACTGGCCAAGCAGCGAGGAAGAAGTGCAAGCTACGGCTGTTGCTGAAGCTGGCGTATTGGAAAATCAGGCGACCAAAGTAGCCGTGCGCTGCAACAATGTTGTAGGTTTCTTCTTCTTGACCGAACTTGTAACCGTTGTTTTGGCTTTCGGTATCGGTGGTTTCACGAACTAAGCTGGAAGTTACCAGGCTGCCGTGCATTGCGGAGAATAATGCCCCGCCGAATACACCAGCAACACCGAGCATATGGAAGGGATGCATCAAGATGTTGTGTTCAGCTTGGAACACGAACATGAAGTTGAAGGTGCCACTGATGCCTAAGGGCATACCATCGGAGAAGCTACCTTGGCCGATGGGATAGATGAGGAATACTGCAGTGGCTGCTGCTACAGGAGCAGAGAATGCCACGCAAATCCAAGGACGCATGCCAAGGCGATAGGAGAGTTCCCACTCACGACCGAGGTAGCAGAATACCCCGATGAGGAAGTGGAATACAATTAGCTGATAGGGGCCACCATTATAGAGCCACTCATCCAAGCTGGCTGCTTCCCAAATGGGATAGAAGTGCAGCGCGATCGCGTTGGAGGTGGGAACAACCGCACCGGTGATAATGTTGTTTCCATATAGTAGCGAGCCGGAGACAGGTTCACGGATGCCGTCAATATCTACCGGCGGTGCTGCGATAAATGCAATGATAAAGCAAGTGGTCGCAGTTAACAGCGTCGGGATCATTAACACGCCAAACCAACCTACGTAGAGGCGGTTTTCGGTGCTAGTGACCCACTGACAGAACCGTTCCCAAAGACCTTGGGTTTGTTGTTGTTGTACAGTGGTAGTCATAGTTCTATAAGTCCCTGAACGCTACACAATGGTAGGCGTAATATATATGATTATTATCTGACAAATTTTTGCCCTTTACTTTCTAAATATAAAAAAGACATTGCGTTTTGTAAAGGGGATTTCTCAAATATTAATTTTTGAGGTAACAACATTAACTACCATGACTGCGGGGAGTGACCTCAGGATTGTTCGTTTCAGAAGGGTTACGTTCTACTTGAGAACTTTGCCCTTGATTTCGTTGATAGGGCAATGATTCATTTTGTTGAAGGGCTTGTAAATTTTGCTCAAGCACTGCTTGAGGATGTTCCCCGATAACTGATCCCAATTGACGACCATCAGCTGCTAAAAAGGTAAAGTTCGGAATACTATCCACCTGATACTGCAACATTTCTGGTAACCATTTCTCGTTATCAACGTTGAGCATGACAAAGTTGATGCTTTCGTTATACTTGTTCTTAAGTTGTTCCACCTCACTTGCCATGGTTTGGCAACTGGTACACCAGTTAGCATAAAACTCAATGAGCGTGGGTTTATTGTTGTTCATTGCAACTTCTAGCGGAGTCGCTTGTTCCGCTTGGCTTTCTAAAGATAAGGAAGAATTATCTGCTTGCAGGCTGAAAAATAAGGTGATACTAATCGCGATCGCGCCGAGAGCAATTAATCCATTCCGAATCCGCGTGCTGAGTCCACTGCTTTCTGATGTCATATTAAGTTTCCCTTAATATTTATTTACGTTTCTGTTCTAATACTAATTTAAAAGCTTGCCCTATGAAAAAACGAGTCACCTTAACCTTCCCCAAAAACCGCGTCCCCATGCCAGTTACTTATCGTTTAGCGAAAGATTTTAATGTGGCAACCAACATTATTCGCGCTCAAGTTGCCCCGAATCGGATGAGTAAATTGGTGGTGGAATTGTTGGGAGATATTGACGAAATTGAAGCCGCGATCGAGTGGATGGGGTTACAAAATATTACTGTCTCCCTTGCCAGCCAAGAAATTGTCATTGATGAAGACAGTTGTGTAGATTGTGGACTTTGCACAGGGGTGTGTCCCACAGAAGCCTTAACCCTTGATCCTGAAACCTTTAAGCTCAATTTTACGCGATCGCGCTGTGTGGTTTGTGAACAATGTATTCCCACTTGCCCTGTGCAAGCCATTTCCACTAATTTCTAGCCACTTGCGATGGCAATTGAGCCAATTTAACCTTTTGATAATAATGTCCCAAAATTTGGCGATAATTCGCTCCTTGTTGGGCTAAATAATTAGCACCCCATTGACTTAAACCGATGCCATGACCAAATCCTCGTCCAACTAGTGTAAAGTGATTAGAGTCACCATTATGCTGCTGATGAATTTTAAATAACGTACTTTTTAAATTGAGCCTTTGGCGAAACGCCTTACCACTGATGGTTTTGGTGTCATCCTTCCCAATCAGTCTGAGACGCAAAACACGTCCTTGGGGACTCGTTTGTTGGGGAATAATCTCTTTTACTTCTGCCATATCAAAGGAATGACCAATTTCTTTTCCTGAAAGTCGAGTTTTCCATTCATACACAGGGGCTTTTTGATCATAATCAACCACCCCCCGTAAATAAGGAAGAGAACGATTCCATACATCTTCTACATTTTCGGTATGCCCCCCAGAAGAGGAATGAAACACTGCTAGAATGACTTGATTACCATAGGTTAAAACTTCTCCAAGGGTCTCATTAACTGCTTGGTGAGTCCGTTGGGTTTCACTAGCAACGCCTTTATAAACTTGCGAACTTGTCGTATTTCCTAAATCATAAATAGAAGTGGAGGGTTGCTGTTGTTTATTAACTGCATAGGAACGGGCTGCCACTGCTTGTGCTTTTAAAGCTTCCAGCGGCCAATGGCTTTTCATTTCTGCGCCAACGACACTATAGAGATAGTCTTGTAAATCAACTTGATTAACAACCTTTAGCTGAGACCCCTGATTGATTAATCGTACCGTTCCCCGATACCAGCGATCCTTAATCCAAACATAACCATCTTGTTGGGGAGTAATCTGTAATTGATTGGCTTTTAATTGTTCTAATTGAACCTTGTTTTGATGGGCAACAGCATCAAACTGATTCATCCCTTCAATTTTGCCTAAACGGTTTTGTCGAGCGTCTTTTACGACGGCACTGGTAGAACTTCCCACACTCACTTGTTGGACATTATCTTCTAAAAGTACTTGAATGGCAGTTGCTGCTTTAGCAGAAACCGACAGTAACAACCAAAAAAAAATGCTTGAAACCAAAAGTCGAAGGGACTGGTTCATACCCGAACACTTCTCATGCTTACTGATCATCATTGCTATTGACTTTAGCACTTTAATATGATTAACTCCATACAGGCTAACAATTCATTGGGGGACTAGACGCTAATGATTTCAGAAAATGTTTCTTTTCCCGATTACTCTTTCCAATCCTTCTCACAATACGAGAATACGGTGGTAATTGCTCAAAGTGTTGATGATCCCGAAGTGCTACAACAAATGCAAGATGCGTGGAATAACTTTGTGGAATCTGGACAAATTTGGGCATTGCTCATTGGTTTCTTTTTAGGATATATGCTACGTACCTTTATTTCTTAAATCCCATCTTTTCCCTAAAATTGTCAGAGAGCGGGATTGGTTGAACCAGAAGGTGAGGAGACCTTCCTTTCTAAGCAATTTCATGCGCATCTTAATTACTGGTGGTAGTGGCTGTATTGGTCACTACATTGCAGAACAATTAATCACTCAAACTGAGCATGAACTATTTTTCTTAGTTCGGAATCCTGATAACATTCAATTTGATTATAATGCCCGATCGGGCATTCATGTTGTTCAAGGTGATTTAGAAAATATCACTCAGTTCCAAGAATTACTCAAAACCATTGATGTTGCCATTTTAGCTGCCACAATTTGGGGCGGACGGGAAACAACCTTTAGAATTAATGTTGATCAAACACTGCAATTATTAGATTTATTAGATATCAATACTTGTCAGCAGGTGATTTATTTTTCCACGGCAAGTATTATTGATTATCATCACCATCCCTTACCTGAAGCGGGAAAATTCGGTACTGAGTATATTCAGTCAAAATATGAGTGCTATTTTAAACTCAAAGAACACCCCCTTGCCTCTAAGTTAACCATTGTTTTCCCAACGCTGGTTTTCGGAGGAGATGACAATAAGCCATTTTCTTTTATTTCGGCTGGACTGGGTGAGGTTAAACAATGGATTAATTTACTCCGTTGGTTCAAAGCAGATGGGAGTTTTCATTTTATTCACGCCAAAGATATTGCAACTACCATTCACTATCTCATTAATCATCCACCGCAGCAAACAAGAGAACTCGTTTTAGGAAATTCAAAAATTACCATTAATCAACTCATTGAAACCCTTGCTCAATATTTTGGAAAACGGATTTATTTTCGCATTCCCTTATCATTACCGTTAGCCAATTTTCTGATTTTTCTATTTCGCATTGAAATGGCAGATTGGGATCGCTTCTGTCTCAAATATCGCCACTTTAGTCATGCTAATCCGACGAATCCGGCAACGTTTGGCTTAACCACTTATTGTCCAACAATCACTGATATTTTGAAAGAACAGAATATTTAAAATGGGTTTAAATTGCAAACAAAATTCATTATAAATTTGATACACTATAGGGTGGCTAATATTAAATGCAATTGAATCATCTCATGCTCTTTCAGTAACAACAAAAGAGAGAATTTTTAATATTATTAAAAACAGTTTAATAATAGTCGTCAACTCCCTATCAAGTACTAAATCAACCTAAAATGTCTGACACTGAACAACAGTTTCTTGCTGATTTAGATAAAAAACTTTGGAATGCAGCAGATCGGTTACGAGGAAATCTTGATGCAGCGCAATACAAGCATGGCGTCTTAGGCTTGATTTTCTTAAAATACATTTCAGATGCGTTTGAACAACGCCAACAAGAGCTTAAAGAGCAGTTACAAAATCCTGAGCATGAATATTTCCTTGATCTCGAGCTTTTTGAATCCACCGAAGAGTATGAAAGGGTGTTTGCGGAGGAATTAGAAGAGCGCGACTATTATATAGAGAAGAATGTATTCTGGGTTCCGGCACTGGCTCGTTGGAAGACCATTCAAGATAATGCCAAACTTTCTCCAGGAGAGGAAATCGAAGTTAAAAATGGAGAAACTACAACCTATATCTTTCGTTCTCTGGGCAAACTAATTGATGATGCCCTGCAAGCAGTAGAAACTGATAACCCAAAACTGAAAGGTATTCTTAACAAAAACTACCAACAACTCCAACTTCCCAGTGAAAGTCTGAGTAGTCTAATTGATCTAATTTCTACTATTCCCTTCCAGCACAAAACGTTACAATCACAGGATATTCTGGGGCATGTTTATGAATATTTTCTAGGGCAATTTGCCCTTGCGGAAGGTAAAAAAGGCGGACAGTATTTTACACCGAAATCCATTGTTTCCCTGATTGTGGAAATGATTGAACCCTACCGAGGACGAGTTTATGATCCCGCCATGGGATCGGGTGGCTTTTTTGTACAAAGCGATCGCTTTATCAGTGAACATGGGGGAACCCGTGGCAATCTCTCAGTGTATGGTCAAGAGTCAAATCCCACGACTTGGCGACTGGCAGCAATGAATTTGGCAATTCGGGGCATTGATTTTAATTTTGGTAAAGAACCCGCAAACAGTTTCACTAATGATCAGCATCCCGATTTACGAGCAGATTTTGTTATGGCAAATCCACCGTTCAATATGAAGGAATGGTGGGATGGCAAATTAGAAGGTGATCCCCGCTGGAAATATGGTGTACCACCCAAAAATAATGCCAACTTTGCTTGGCTTCAGCATATGCTCTATCATCTTGCCCCAAATGGTTCATTGGCACTATTACTCGCCAACGGTTCCATGAGTTCCAATACTGGTGGCGAAGGCGAGATTCGAGGCAATTTAATTGAGGCTGATTTAGTGGAATGTATGGTAGCTTTGCCCGGTCAATTGTTTACCAATACTCAAATTCCTGCTTGTATCTGGTTTTTAACCAATAATAAAGGTGAGCAAGGCAAGTTTCGCGATCGCGCTGGAGAAACATTGTTTATTGACGCCCGCAACTTGGGCTATATGGTGGATCGTGTGTTACGAACGTTTAGCGATGACGACATTAACAAAATCGCTGGTACATTCCAAAACTGGAAACGGGGGAAAGGATACGAAGATGAAGCTGGGTTTTGCAAATCAGCCACCCTAGAAGATATCCAAAATAATGATTATGTTTTAACGCCTGGTCGCTATGTCGGTGCCCCTGAAGTAGAAGAAGATGATGAACCCTTTGCAGAGAAAATGGAGCGTTTGACAAATCAGTTAAACGAGCAGTTTGCGGAAAGTAATAAACTGGAAAATCAAATTCGAGAAAATTTGCAACGGTTGGGATTTTGAAATTCAGGAGTATTATATGTGTGGTTGGAAAAAAACAACAATTGGTGAAGAAATTACTCTACAGAGAGGCTTTGATATTACTCGTAAAGAACAGAAAGAGGGAAATATTCCAGTTGTTTCTTCTGGGGGAATTGCAAGCTATCATAATACTGCTAAAGTCCAAGGTCCTGGTGTCGTTTTAGGAAGAAAAGGTGTCGTAGGAAGCGTTTACTGGATTAACGAAAAATACTGGCCACATGATACAACTTTATGGGTAAAAGATTTTCATGGTAACCATCCTCGATTTGTTTATTATTTCTTCTTATTTAAGTCACAAATGATAGCTGGTATGGATGTGGGTGCTGCAAATCCAACCCTTAATCGTAACCATCTACATCCCATAAAGATATTTTGGCCACCACTATCTGAACAACGTGCGATCGCGCATATTCTTGGTACTCTCGACGATAAAATCGAACTTAACCGACGTATGAACCAGACGCTGGAAGAAATAGCGCAGGCAATTTTCAAGTCTTGGTTTGTGGATTTCGAGCCAGTCAAGGCAAAACAGCAAGCACGGGAAGCAGGGAAATCTGCTGCTGAAATAGAACGTGCTGCAATGGCTACTATTAGCGGAAGCGCGATCGGGCAACTGGATGAATTTCCTAAAGAAAAATATCAAAAACTTGCCGAAACTGCTGCCCTTTTTCCCGATGAGTTTGAAGAGTCTGAACTGGGGTTAATACCTAAAGGATGGGAAGTTAAGCAAGTTAAAAATTTGTTAAATAGACTGAAAGCTAGTAAGAGATATACTAAAAAATCTGTTTTAGCGCAAGGATTAATACCAGTTTTTGAACAGGGTTCTGATATTTTACTTGGTTTTCACAATGAAAATCCTGATATTGATTCAACACCAGAACAACCTAGATTTATTTTCGGCGATCATACTTGCATAACTCATTTAAGTTGTCGTCCTTTCTCTATTTCTCCTAACGTCATCCCTTTAGAGTCAAAAGAATTAAATGCTTACTGGGTATTCCATGCAATTA
>JAHEOB010000346.1 GCA_018610095.1 Halothece sp. MAG | reverse complement strand
ATAATTCATCTAGAGCCACATACTCGCCAAAATTAGAAAAACTCTCATTGGGATAAGGATCATAGGCTAAAACATTACAGCCAAATCCTGATAAAATTTGTCCTGTGAGAAAGCCAATTTTACCAGTGCCGATAATGCCGACGGTGCGACCATATAAGTCAAATCCTAATAAACCATTTAAGGAAAAATTACCTTCTCGAATCCGATAAAAGGCACGATGAATTTTACGATTTAAGGTTAACATGAGCGCGATCGCGTGTTCGGCAACGGCATGAGGCGAATAAGCGGGAACCCGCACCACTTGCATTCCTAATTGTTTCGTTTTTTCCAAATCAACATTATTATAGCCAGCACACCGCAGGGCAATTAAACGGATGCCTTGCTGGGCAAGAATTTCTAAGGTGTCGGCATCAGCTTGATCATTGACAAACACACAAACTGCTTCTGAATCTTTTGCCAACGGGGCGGTTTTTTGATTCAGGTGGGGTTCAAAAAAGTATAATTCATGTTGATAGGATTCATTGGCTTTTTCAAAAAAATTACGGTCGTAAGGTTTGGTTCCAAAAACGGCAACTTTCATAGCTTTCCCTATTTTTAGATACGACGAATAAAATAACTAATTCCTGTTTAGCTAACTGTAGCAAATTAAACATCGCGTCGCATCATGGCACGTAAATACATCACCACGGGAAATTGGTAAAATTCGATAATTAACCAAAGTAAAATCACCGAATGCGTAATTAAAGTTAAAATTGTCCAGGCAGTGGGAAGCCATGCTAACGGCGTGCCGGGAATCGGTGGGAATAAATAAGCCCCTGTACCAACAATCATTGTAGGCAAAGAAATAAATAAAAGCCCTGCGATCGCGTATTCCCAACCAAATTCAAGCCCTTTGCGTTGGGGATTACTCCATCGTTTGCCATTCCAATACCAACTAAGGGGAATTTCACTATCCATCATCGTGATTAATTGTTGTTTCACATCAGCACTAAACAGATGCTGACAAAACTGGCAAGAAAAGGTATCTTCCATTAAAGGTAAGGGCTCAATTTTTCCCGAACGACAAACTGGGCAAGGATAGCTTTCAGTGGGATTTAGTGGTCTCATGGCAAACTTCAGTTAGGCGAAATTATGTTGTTGGGCTTTTTCTTTGACTTTTTTCAATTGTTCCCGAATTAATTTTTGTAATCCTTCCCGAGTAATTTCCGTTCCGTTTTCATAATTCCCCGATTCATCAAATAAAATGATGCTATCCACTTGTTCAAAGGCTAATAATTCAAATAGGGCATGGGTAACAGGAACGGGTAACGCCATTAAATCAGGATCACTGTATTGGGCAAACGTGCTAGCGTCTTCAAAAGTGGGGAACCCATAAACCACTCGCTTAGTGAGATTGTCATCTTGGCGATGGCGTAGCGTTGTTACTTGCCACTTTTCGTCAGTGCTTTGCAAAATGTAGTAGTCTTGATGTTGGAGTTCTTGCGCCAAGGCTTTCAAAATCGGCGCGATCGCGTACTCCATGACTAAGGGCATCCCGCGATCCTCTGGGGAATCGTCAATGAGTTGTTGAATTTGTTGGTCAATTTCTGTCATTGGTAACTATCCTAAAACTAAACGATTAACATTCCCTTTGGCTATTATGTCTAGTGTATTTCGCCAACGGCGAGAACGGTCATCTTTATTTCACCAATTTTGGCAACAGCTTTCCAGTGTCTCTCCCACCCAAGCAGAAGAGTCAATTCCGTTACGAATTTTAGTGCAATTACTCGTGGCAATTGGGATTGTTGCCACTGATTTGGCTGCCGACACTACCCACAGTCTGTGGGCCATTCCCATTAGTTGTATTGGGGCAGCTTGGAGTTGGCGACAACGGCGCGATCGTAATATCACAGTTAAATTTCTCATTGCCATGGGGATGTTAGTTGCCCTATTTGCATTTTTTGGCAATTTATTAGGGAGTCTCAATGATACCCGCTTAGTCTTAGCGGAACTGCTAATTCAACTGCAAGTGTTACACAGTTTTGACTTACCCCGTCGCAAAGACTTAGGGTACTCCATGGTCATTGGACTGATTTTGTTAGGGGTTGCGGCAACCCTTTCGCAAACTTTAGCATTTGCCCCCTTACTGATTCTTTTTCTGTTAATTAGTTTACCGGTTCTGGTTCTAGATTACCGTTCTCGCTTAGGGTTAGAACCTTCTGCTACTAAAACAACCCAACCATCTCCAAAATGGCAGTTACTTCCCACTTCCACCCTATCCCTGCCACGATTAAGTTTTTTCTTTCTGATTATTCTCAGTGTGGGATTACTCATTTTTGCCTTAATGCCTCGCCTTCCCAGCTATCAAGTGCAACAATTTCCTGTTAGTGGGGGAAATAACTTAGAAGATCGAGGATTTAATAACGAACAAGATCGACAAGTTCGTAACCCTGGTTTAGTTGAACAAGGAGAAGGGCAAGGAGAAGGCGAAGGAACGGACAGACAAGGGCAAGGAGAAGGAGAAAGTAATAATCAGTTTTATTATGGCTTTGCTGAACAAATCAACCAAAACCGAGGTGGGGAAACGACACCCAATGAAATGAAACCACGAGTGGTCATGCGGTTACGTTCCCAAGCCCCAGGTTGGATTAAAATGATGGCGTTTGATCACTATACCGGACAAGGTTGGGAAATTAAGAAAGACGAACCCAAACAGGAATTGAATCGCCCTAGACGGTCTTATCGGTTTCGAGTTTCGACCAGTTCTAGTCAAGCAGAAACAGAACGGATTGTTCAAACCTATACCATTGTTTCGCAGTTACCGAACTTAATTCCCGTTTTACCCCAAGCCAAGGACGTTTATTTTCCCACCAAAGAAATTGCAGTTGATCCCCATGGCACTATCCGATCCCCTGGGGAATTAATGGAGGGACTAACATTTAGCGTTGTTTCTCAAGTTCCTTATCGCGATCGCAGCGAACTAAGAACCGCTAGCACTGACTATTCTGACATCGGTGATCATTATCTACAAGTTCCCCCAGAAATTGAAAACAGAATTCGTCAAAAAGCAGAATCGATTCTCGCTGAATCAGACAACCCTTTAGATTCCCATTACGAAAAAGCCTTATATCTTGCCCAACAAATTAAACAACGGTATCGCTTGCAATCAAGTCTATCCCTTCTGGAATCAGACCAAGATTTAGTGGAAAGCTTTTTATTTGATTGGGAAGGTGGTTACCCGGATCATTTTTCCACTACCCTGACGGTTATGTTGCGTTCCCTTGGCATTCCCGCCCGTTTAGCGACTGGGTTTAGTAGCGGTGAGTTTAATCCCTTTACAGGCTTATATATCATTCGGAATACGGATGCCTTTGCCCTCACTGAAGTTTATTTTCCCGAATATGGTTGGTTTCAATTTGATCCTATCCCAGGACATCCTTTGATTCCCCCATCCATTGAAAAGTCACAAACGTTTGGCGTTATCCGACAGTTCTGGAATTGGATTGCAGGTTGGTTACCTTCCCCTGTGGTTAGCCTCTTTAATTATCTTTGGACAGTTATCATTGGCACTTTAATAGCGGGAGTGAAAACCATCTGGCAGTTTTTTACCCAAGGATGGGTCGCTGCCCTAGCAGGATTAATGAGTTTAGTATTAGCAACCTTTTTGGGGTGGCTAGGCTGGCAACAATGGCAACGGTGGCGTTATCGGCGATGGATGTCGCGGTTAGCCCCTACCGAACGCATTTACCAGCAGATGCTACAGTTATTGGCACAGCAGGGCTTAGGGAAGCAGCCCGCCCAAACCCCCTTTGAATATGTTGAAACCACTGCGACAAACTTAGAACCGCCGCAAGTAGAGGTAGTTCAAGAAATTTCCCAAGCCTATGTTCGTTGGCGTTATGGAGATTATCTCCCCAACTTAGACTATCTACAGCAGGTATTACAGCAGTTAAAACGCAGTTTTCAGCGTAAACGGCGTTAAAAGCACTGGGAAACCCAACTGCCATGTAAGCCATAGGGAATATGATATTTCAATTCTAGACGGGCAATTTCTTCTAAATTGCTTCCTGCTAAAATTACTAATTCGGAACAATGTTTGGCAGCATTATAAATTAAGGTAAGAACCCATCCATCATCTTCCGTTTCTGCCTCGGGCTTGGGAACAAACGTTGGTTCGCTGACAAATCCCCGTGGGGCAGCACTCCAAACGTGACGCTGTTGGGTTTGCCAATCATACTTTAAAATTGCTTGTAAGGGGGCATTGCCACGGGATTGATGGGCTGTTCCCATAAATACATAACGATAGGGTTGTCCCACTTTTTGAGGATGAATCGTGGGAAACTCACAACAACGGGGTTCCGCTAATTCTTTTTCCACAGTGGCTGTATCTAAATTTAAAGTAAATCGCCACAATTGACCGGGATCAAGGGCTTCAAAATCAACGTCACGAAAATCGGAATTGGGATCAACATCTGGCAAATCCGCATAACAAATGGAATCCACACATAACTGATGCTCATTTAATTCAAAGGCATTTCCGTGATGGAAAATAAATCCTGCATTGACTTCTAATTGTTTGACCGTTTCACCGCGATCGCGATTCCGAGGAATGACCCAAATGCGGGTATTTTGCTGGGGTTGAAATTTGATACATTCACCTGCCCCCCGTAATCCTAAAGCGTAGGGAATGGGATTAAATTTAACAGGATTTTGGAAAAAGATATAGTAGTGCGGTGTAATGGCAAAGTCGTGAATAAAAGCAAATCCAGGAACAGGATGACGTTGGTTTCTTAATAATTGAAAGTTAGAATCAAATTCATAGGTATGAAGAGTTGTTGATAATCCAGCATCAACATAAAAATTAATTAAACAGGGCTGATGATTATTAATGACTGATTGGGGTTCAATCCAAGGATGGGCTGCAAACGCATCTTCCGCTTCTAAAACCCCCTCTAATTGATCCGTTCCCAAGGTCTCTAAGGTGTGGGGATCTAAGCGATAGGGTAACCCTCCTTCCCAAAGAGCTAATAATTTACCGCCCCAGTAGATGATATTGGTATTGGCAACATTTTTAAATTGAAAGTCAAAGGCGTTTTTCCACCAACCCCCTGTTTTTTGAGTTCCAAAGACATTGCGATATAAAATTGTGCCTGCTGCTTGTTCCTCTAAAAATCCTTGCGTGCGAACAAACCGATTACGAAAATAAACATTCCCCTTATCAAAGGTAAAGGCACAGACCATACCATCGCCATCAAAGGGATGTTTAATGGGAATCCCACCAATATCTAGTAAACCGGGTCCGTTGCGAAATAAGGTTCCCTTTAATTGTTTGGGAACACTTCCTGAAACGGGTTTTAACCAATAGGCTTCCTCACGGCGTTGCGATTCATAACCTTGTTGCCAGTCTTGTTTGGAGTAAGGTCGGTTGGTATTAGCCTGATTCAGGACAGAAGTCATGGTATTGTTAATCAAGTTGACATTTCTTAGTAAAGGATAACGCCATTTTCGGCGTGATCCATCTACGTTGGGAAGGAACTATGGCAAGATTTCGTAACATAAGATCACGTTTTGATGGGGATACTACTCTGATTTAAGGGTCAGTATATCCGATGCCATTTAAACTTAATAAGGCTGCGATCGCGCTGAAAACGCTAACCTAGAGAGAAATTAGCGCGACAGGATTAGTAATGAGATATAACTATTTCCAGTTTGACACGGAAGATCAAAGCAAAAAGTCATATATTCTGCCAGGGGCTAAACCTCACTATACCCCAGATCGTCCTGGTAATGTGCAACATATTTTCCTAGATTTGGTTTTAGATATCCCAAATCAGTCGTTTCATGGCACCAGTACCATTACGCTTAAACCGGTTCAATCGGGTTTAACTCACCTCACCCTTGATGCCCAAGATTTAAACATTAATAATGTTCAAGTCAATCAGGTTAGCCAACCCTTTCATTACGATGGTGAAAAGTTACAAATTCAACTTCTCAAACCCACTACCTTAGACGCCATTGACATTGCCATTGATTACCAAGTTCATCAGCCGCAACGGGGACTTTATTTTATTCAACCTGATGAATATTATCCCAATAAACCGACGCAAGTTTGGACGCAAGGGGAAGAAGAAGATGCCCGCTACTGGTTTCCCTGTTTCGATTATCCAGGGCAACTGGCAACCTCTGAAATTCGGGTTGAGGTTCCCAAGCCCTATTGGGCTGTTTCTAACGGTGAACTGGTGACCACAGAACAGAAACAAGACACCATTGTCTATCACTGGCGACAAAATCAAGTTCATCCCACTTATCTGATGACTTTAGCCGTGGGAGAATTTAGCAAACTGGAAGATCAGTGTAATGGTATTCCCGTGGAATATTACGTCGAAAAAGGACGGGAAGACGATGCCAAACGCACCATGGGCAAAACGCCACGGATGATCGAATTTTTCTCTCAACAGTTTGGTCATCCCTATCCTTATCCCAAATATGCCCAAGTTTCTGTGGCAGACTTTATTTTTGGCGGGATGGAAAATACCTCGACCACCCTGCTAACTGACCGCTGTTTGTTAGATGAACGGGCAATGCTAGACCAGCGACGGCCGGAAGGGTTAGTTGCCCACGAACTTGCCCACCAGTGGTTTGGCGACTTATTAGTGATTCGACACTGGTCTCATGCTTGGATTAAAGAAGGAATGGCTTGTTATTCCGAAACCCTGTGGACAGAACAGGAATACGGGAAAGATGATGCAGCGTATGCCATTCTAAATGATGCCAGAACTTATCTCAGCGAAGATTCTTCCCGTTATCGTCGTCCCATTGTCACCAATATTTATCGTAAACCCATTGAAATTTATGATTGTCATCTCTACGAAAAAGGGGCTTGCATTTATCACATGATTCGTGGCGAATTGGGAGACGAAGGATTTAGCCAAGCTATCCAGAACTTTGTTCAGAAAAATGCCCATCACACCGTGGAAACCGTCGATTTACTTCGCGCGATCGAGGAAGCTACCGGACGTAACCTTGCCCCCTTATTTGATCAATATGTTTTCAGTGGCGGGCATCCTGATTTTAAGATTAACTATAGCTGGGATAGCCAAAATCAGTTAGTCCAGTTAACGGTGACGCAAACTCAGGCTAAAACGGATAAAGATGTGACTGAGAATGAATTATTTGAATTAACTATTCCGGTGGGCTTTGGGTATGTATCGGAACAAAATGAAGTTTGTTTTGAACACGTTTCCCTGCACCTCAATCAGAAAGAACAAACCTTTTATTTCCCGTTACCACAAAAACCCCAATTTATCAGCTTTGATCAGGGCAATTACCACCTCAAAACTGTTACTTTAGACTATCCTACCCCAGAACTTAAAACCCAACTCCAATTTGATCCTGATGTCATCTCCCGTATTTATGCAGCCGAAGCATTTGGGAAAAAAGGTGGTTTAGAAGCAATCAATGCCCTATCTTATGCACTACAAAATGATCCCTTTTGGGGCGTTCGTGCAGAAGCTGCGAAACAATTAGGGAAAGTCAAATTACAGCAGGCGGTTTCAGAATTAATTCAGGGGTTAGAAGATCATGACACCCGTGTGCGACGGGCAGCTTTAGAAGCCCTCGGCAACTTTAAGACAGAAGATAGTTATCAAGCTGTCAAGCAGATCGCCCAACAAGGCGATGCCAGCTATTACACCGAAGGAACTGCCATGCGAGTTTTAGGGAAAATGGCGACTGGTAACTTTAAACAAAAAGAATCAGAGGTCATTGAATTATTCCGTGAGGGATTAGAACATCGCGCTGGCTGGAATGAAGTAGTACGTGGAGGCATTATCAGTGGCCTATCCGAAATGAAAACTTCTGAGACGGCGCTTGCAACGATTTTACCCTATACGTATCTCGGCGTTTCTCAACCCTTACGGTTAGCTGCCATTCGCGCTTTAGGCCCCGTTTCCACAGGGCAAGAACAAGCGCAATTAGAAACCATTTTAGAACAATTAGATACCCTTTCTGGGGAAACCTTTTTCCTCACCCAAGTGTCAGTGGTGAATGCCCTCAAGCAAATGCGAACTTCTGAGGCAGTTTCCATGTTACAAACCCTATCACAACAAAGTCCTGATGCCCGTGTTCGTCGCATGGCAGAAGAAGCAGTGAAAACGGTGCAGGAAAAATTAGGTTCTGATCAAGCAGTGAAGGAACTACGAGATGAACTGGACAGCCTCAAACAACAAAATCAAGAGTTAATGAGTCGCTTGGCAAAATTAGAATCCCAACAAGATGATAATGATTAACAGTTAGTGACGGGGGAGATAGAGATGGGGTGAACCAACTACAATGACTGGAAGCTGACAACT
>JAHEOB010000345.1 GCA_018610095.1 Halothece sp. MAG | reverse complement strand
TACGTCAAATTTTGATTGATGAATTTGGGGCAACTCCAAAACAAACGAGTTAATTTAACCATCGACTGATTAACTACTCCTGCCCAATTAGGGTAGGACTTTTTTTATCTTTTAGATGTGATAAATGAATTAAAATTATGCAAAATTAACATTATTAATTCCAAATTGTAACAAAAACTACGATTTTTCTAAATAATTCTCAGTAAATTGATAAGAGTAACGCCTTCTGAGTTTGGTTGATTCAAATTCCTAAGTAGGTGTCAATATCTCAGCCGACAGTTTTAGATATTCAGTTGTCTAGAAAGCCAACAAGATAATTATGAATCAGATATTAAGTTTATTATCCTTCCAAGGTCGTTATCGGATTCTACACCTAACTTGGTTTGCCTTTTTTCTAACCTTCGTCATTTGGTTTAATTTTGCTCCCTTGGCTACCACCGTTAAAGAGCAAATGGATCTGACAGAAAGTCAACTCCAAACCATTAACACTTGTAACGTGGCACTAACTGTGCCAGCACGGGTCATACTGGGGATGCTTCTAGATCGCTATGGGCCACGCTTAACCTTTTCTTGGCTACTGATTTTTTCCACTATCCCTTGTTTGATGTTTGCGTTTGCCCCCAATTTCGACTGGTTGGTAGTGAGTCGCTTGTTAGTCGGCATTATCGGTGGCGGCTTTGTCATCGGCATTCGCATGGTTTCGGAATGGTTTCCTCCCCGAGAAGTCGGATTTGCTGAAGGAATCTATGGGGGCTGGGGCAACTTCGGTTCTGCTTTTTCTGCCCTAACGCTGGCAACAATTGCTGGTTGGTTATCCTTTGGGGGAAGTGACTTAAATTGGCGTCTCGCGATCGCGATAACAGGAATTATCGGTGGCATTTATGGTGTCATTTATTTATTTAGCGTTGAAGATACACCCCCAGGACGCACTTATCACAGTCCGGAACGACACGGGGCACTGGAAGTGACTAGCAAACGAGATTTTTGGCTGTTGCTGATTATGAGTTTCCCCACTGTGGGTGTCTTGGGAGTATTTGCGTTTAATCTTGAAGACAAAGTTGGCTTTTTATCAGTTACTCAGCGCAACATCGTGTGGGCGATCTTGCTTGGGATTTACCTGGTTCAAGCCTTCCGAATTTGGCAGGTAAATAAAGAAGTTATCAGTGGGGCAAAACGTTATCCCGATGAAGATCGCTATCCCTTTCGACAAGTTGCCATGCTGGAGTTAACGTATGTTACTAACTTTGGTTCAGAATTGGCAGTAGTTTCCATGTTACCCGCCTTTTTCGAGACTACTTTTGGATTGACTGCACAAGAAGCTGGTTTCTTTGGTGCTGGCTTTGCAGTAATGAACTTGTTTTCTCGTGCCAGTGGCGGAGCACTCTCAGATAGGATGGGTAGCCGTAAGTGGACAATGGTGATTTTGCTACTGATCATGGGAATTTGTTATCTCATGATGAGCACTATTAATGAAACTTGGCCAATCTTCTTAGCAGTTGCTATGACCATGCTGGCTTCCTTTTTCGTCCAAGCAGCTGAGGGCTCAACCTACTCCATGGTTCCGCTAGTTAAAAAGCGTCTTACTGGGCAAATTTCGGGACTTGTCGGCGCTTATGGAACCGTTGGGGCAGTCGCTTATAATACTACTCGCACCCCTCTCCCTGACACCCCTGCTGGAGATGCCACCTTTTTCCAAGTGTTAGGAATTACAGGTCTAATTGTGGGTTTCTTATGCGTTTTCTTCCTGAAAGAACCAGCCAATTCCTTTGCTGCTGATTACGAAGGATTTGATAGTGAAGCAGGTTTAGAAGAAGCAACCAGTACGAACCCCAAAGAACCATAATGCAGTTTGATCATTTCTCTTATTGCCTGATGTAAACAGTCCCAATCGTTGAGATGTTATATCTCCTAGTTTATCCTGTCCACTCTAGAGGGAATAGATAATTATGACCCAGAAAACCCTTTGTCCTTATTGCGGTGTCGGTTGCGGTTTAGAAGTTTCTCCGCCAGCCCAACCGGGAAAAGCCGTTAAACGAGATAGTGAAGGGACTCCTATTTGGCAAGTTCGAGGCGATCGCGCCCACCCCTCCAGTAAAGGAATGGTCTGTGTGAAAGGGGCAACTGTAACAGAAGCCACCCATAAAAACCGCTTAAAGTATCCTCTACTGCGAGATTCCCTTAACGAATCTTTCCGTCGCGTGAGTTGGGACGAAGCTTTGGATCGCCTAACGACTGAGATCAAAAAAGTGTCCATCACCCATGGCACTGATGGTATTTGCATGTATGGTTCTGGGCAATTTCAAACTGAAGACTATTACACTGCCCAAAAATTGCTCAAAGGTTGTTTAGGCACTAATAATTTTGATGCTAATTCTCGCCTTTGTATGTCCTCGGCAGTAGCGGGATATATGCACAGTTTCGGATCCGATGGACCGCCTTGCTGTTACGATGACTTAGAACAAACCGACTGTGCGTTCCTCATTGGCACTAATACTGCGGATTGTCATCCCATTGTCTTTAACCGCTTGCGGAAATCTCATAAACGCAACCGCAACGTGAAAATGATTGTGGTTGATCCCCGTGAAACCAAAACCGCAGAAGCAGCGGATCTCCATTTAGCCATTAAACCCGGAACCGATATTGATCTCCTCAATGGGATTGCCTATTTATTAATGCAATGGGGAGAAATTGACAGCATTTTTATTGATGAATGCACTAAGGACTTTCCGGAATTTGCCCAAGTGCTAAACCATTATCCCCCAGAATGGGTCGCCAAAAAATGTGGCATTCAGTTAGATGAATTAGAAAAAGCAGCACAGTATTGGGCAGAGTCTAACCGGGTTTTATCCTTGTGGTCAATGGGCATGAATCAATCCTCCGAAGGCACAGCTAAGGTGCGTACCTTGATTAATCTCCATTTGATGACAGGGAATATTGGTAAACCCGGTGCCGGTCCATTTTCTCTTACTGGGCAACCCAACGCGATGGGCGGTCGAGAAGCGGGCGGACTCGCTCATATTCTGCCAGGGTATCGGGTTGTGAAAAATCCCCAACATCGGGCGGAAGTGGAACAAGCTTGGGGACTCCCGGAAGGTCGCATTAACCCCAACCCGGGACGAGATGCTTGGGAGATCATTCGAGGCTTAGAAACGGGTGAAGTGGGACTATTTTGGGTAGCAGCCACCAATCCCGCTGTTAGTATGCCGGATGCCGAACGCACCAAACAAGCATTATTAAAGTCCCGTTTTACCGTTTGTCAAGATGCCTATTATCCCACAGAAACTGCCGGTTATGCTCATTTAGTTCTCCCAGCAGCCCAATGGGGCGAAAAAACCGGTACCATGACCAATTCAGAACGAGTGGTCACTCTCTGTCCTGCTTTCCAAAATCCCCCCGGCGAAGCCAAACCGGATTGGGAAATTTTTGCAGATGTGGGACGACGGTTAGGTTTTGAACAAGAATTTCATTTTGCTAATTCTGCCCAGGTTTATCAAGAATTTGTCCAATTAACCCGCGATCGCGTTTGTGATTTAACCGGACTCTCTCATCAACGATTACAACAAGAAGGCCCCATTCAATGGCCCTGTTCTGACAGTGATACCGAAACGGTTTCTTCTGGGAAACGCCTTTATAGCGATTTCCGCTTTCCTACCGAGGATGGACGGGCAAAATTTGCAGCCTATCATTCTAAAGGACTAGCGGAACCTGAAGACGAAAATTATCCCTATGTCTTGACAACCGGACGTTTATATGGACATTGGCATACCCAAACCCGCACTGGCAATATTCCCAAAATCACCAAAATGCATCCCTATCCGGAATTAGAAATTCATCCGAAAGATGCTAAAAAATTGGGATTAGAACAGGGAGAAGACGAAACTTGGGTGGAAGCGCGATCGCGCCGAGGAAAAGGTCGGTTTCGTGTTAAAATTACGAAAGCGATCGCCCCTGGAACGGTCTTTGTTCCCATGCACTGGGGGGCACTATGGGCTGATGATGCGGAAGCAAATGCCTTAACCCATCCCGAATCTTGCCCAACCTCCAAACAACCAGAACTCAAAGCCTGTGCCGTACAATTAATTCCCATTGATCCTAGTAGTGAAGAAACTGAAGTGAGTTCGGAACCAAAACTGCAAGAATCTCTTAGAAACCTCTTACCGATTTCACAGTAAGCGATTACCAATGATGTTCTTTCAATTTGAACAAGATTTTGTGAATAGCTTGCGCTGTATTCCCATGCAAGTGCGTTTTAAACTAGATACCTGTGGGGTTAAATTAAAACTCCATCATTGGCATCAATTCAGCCAAAGTGAACGGGAACAATTGGTACAGCAACCTTGTCAAATTCCTGAAGAAATTACAGCTTATCGAAACTATCTTCAGCAGTTAGTAACGCAATATACAGGAAGCCCAGCAAAAGAATTAGAGATCGATCCCAATCCACCTTGGTTAAATGAAAAAGAAATTCCCCAACAACTCCAAGACAAAGCAGCAGAGTTTGAGGTTCAGCT
>JAHEOB010000344.1 GCA_018610095.1 Halothece sp. MAG | reverse complement strand
TGATCCACGAACTGTTCCAAAATGGCTAATTCTTGATCCGTTTTAGGACGAGAAATGGTTGTCAACCCAGATAGTTCTCCAGTAGCAACTTCATCCCAAGTAATGCCGTTTTCGTTTGCCAGTTCTTGAATATTGGGGAAAATTCCAAATACCCCAATGGAACCCGTAATAGTCGTGGGTTGGGCAAAAATTTGATCGCTTCCTAAAGCTAACCAATATCCCCCTGAGGCAGCAGTATTTCCCATAGAGACAATCACTGGTTTTTCTTGCTGAGTTAACTGCAATTCTCGCAATATCACATCAGAGGCGGTGGCACTTCCCCCAGGGCTATTAATACGAAACACCACCGCTTCCACATCTTCATCCTCTCGCAATTGTTGAATTTGTTTCGCAAATCGCTCACTGCCGATATTATCTGGCGTTCCTTTACCGGTTACAATATTGCCTTGGCCATAGAGAAGGGCAATTTCTCCCCCAGAAGAGCTACTTTCAGTCTCATTCATACTACGATAACGATTGACAGAGATTTGGGGAAAGGAATTAGCCTGCTCATCTTTTCCTGCAAGATTTTTTAATTCATCACTCACTTGATCGCGATAGGCTACTTTATCCACTAACCCTGCTTGTTTTGCCTGTTGGGCTAATAAAATACCTTGGGTATCTGCAATCTCCTGCAATTGTTGGGAACTGATGTTGCGCTGTTGTTCAATGCCAGTTAAAAATTCCTGCCAAATATCCCCTAACAAAGCATTTAATTGTTCTTCATTTTCTTCACTTAAATCTTGTCGCGTGAACGGTTCAACGGCGGATTTATAATCCCCTTGCCGAACAATATCAATGCCCACTCCAAATTGATCAAAAGCCCCAGCAAAAAAGGTTTGTTCCGTGCGTAACCCATCCATTTGCAAATTGCCCATGGGATTTAAGAAAATCTGATCAGCGACCGAAGCAAGGTAGTATCCCCGTTTACTCCAATTCAAGCCATAGGCAAAAATTTCTTTATCACTGTCTTGAAACTTTAACAGGGCATCTCGAACTTCTTTTAAAACGGCATATCCGGAAGTACTCACGCCGTTACTGCCATCAATTAAAATGCCTGAGATACTGTCATCTTTACGAGCTTGTTCAATTGTTTGTACCACTTGTCGTACACTTCTAGGGCGATTTTCCGATTCTAATAACGCATCAGTAAAATTAAGTGGCGGTTGTCGATCTTGAATGGGTTGGGATAAATCAAAAACTAGAACTGAATCTGATTCAATTTGCTTTTTTTCTTCACTAAAATCCAGACGGGATGCAAGTGCGACAAAGAATAAAATTAATGTGCCTGTTCCTAAAGCTGAAAATAAGACTAAACCGGCACAACTTCCAATTAAGCTGGCAAAAACTTGCTTTAAAAAATTACGCATAACTGATTAACTCGATTTCTACCGTGGATCAAGGGCATCCCTTAAACCATCTCCTAATAAGTTAAAGGCAAGGACAGTCAAGACAATCATAATGGCTGGCGGCCAAACTAACCAAGGTTGCAATACTAAAATAGAGGCATTGGTGGCAACTGACAGTAAATTTCCCCAAGAGGGATCAGGTTCTTGAATCCCTAATCCAATTAAACTTAACACGGATTCCGCGAGAATAAAACTGGGAATGGAAAGAGTTGCAGAGATAATAATATAAGTTGCGGTTTGCGGTAAAATGTGACGAACAATAATATAAAAGGAATTACCTCCCATGACTTGGGCAGCTTCGACAAATTCCCGTTGTTTAATCGATAAGACTTCTCCCCGAATGACCCTCGCTAACCCTGACCAACTAACTAAAGAGGTAATCACGACAATTAAAATAAATCGTTGCGTACTGCTTAAGGTGGGCGGTAATACGGCTGCTAAAGCCACTAATAAATAAATCGTGGGGATTGTCATTAAAACTTCCACTAAACGCATAATTACCGCGTCAATCCAACCCCCAAAATAGCCCGAAATCCCACCAAAAAACATCCCCAAGGGGAAGGAAATGGCAATGCCAAATAAACCGATAAATAAACTAATTCTTCCGCCATGAACCAGACGGGAAAATTGATCACGCCCTTGTTCATCCGTTCCCAATAAATGAATATTACCCGGCCCAGTTGTACCAAATAAATGGCGATTCACTTGCCAACCAGGGAAAATTTGTTTTGTTTCAAAACTCGGTGGTAGGGGGATACTAATGGCAAAAATCCGATAGGAAGGCCCAGGGGCAAATAGGGTTAAGGGAGAAGGTTGGTCAAAATCAACTTCTAAGGCTCGCTCCCCTGTCTCTAAATCCGTTTCCCCTTGCTGAGTAGGATAAACATGGGGGCCAATCCACTCTCCTGTTTGTTGATCATGCCAATAAATTTCGGTGGGGGGTAATAATGAACCACTGGGGTGGGAATTATAAGGACTGTAGGGGGCAACAAAGTCGGCTGCAATGACAACCAAATAAAAAACGAGTAATAGCGATGCACCAAAGCGAGCTAAGCCATTCTTTTTCAGTTTGCGCCACCAATTCATGAAAGATCATCCAAAAGTAGGTTCTTTCTAGGATAACAAGCCAATTGGAGACAATAACCAGTACAATAACATATTGATGTGTTTAGTTTGCATAACCTGTACTCCTGCTGGCTCACTTTATGCCTTCTTCGATTTGGCCCTATAACAGCCCTGGTATTCCTGATGATTTATTTGAACGCCTGCCAGGCATTCCCCTGACTAAGCGTGAAGTTCGACTGTTATTGCTGTCGTATTTACGCTTGGAGCAACATTCGGTGGTTTGGGATATTGGGGCAGGAACAGGCACGATTCCTGTGGAGTCAGGGTTATTATGTCCAGACGCTCAAATTTATGCAGTCGAGCGAGATGAAGAAGTTGTGGATTTAATTCGTCATAATTGCATGCGGTTTGGGGTAAAAAATGTACAGGTGATTCAAGGCATTGCCCCCCATTGTTTAGAACAATTACCCAAAACTCCTCACCGAGTCTGCTTAGAAGGGGGACGAGATGTTCATAAAACTCTGGAACAGGTTTGGGGATACTTACAACCCCAAGGTCGTGTCGTCGCGATCGCGAATAATTTAGAAAGTTTATATCGCCTCTCGGAAGGCTTTTCCAAGTTACAGGCTCGTAATATTGAAGTGGTCCAATCCTCAGTGAATCGCCTAGAAACTCGTGGCCCGATGCAAGTGTTTGCTGCGGTTGATCCCATTTTTATCCTAAGTGGCGAAAAGCTCTAATCCCCATATTATCGATGATCCCCGTCCCTGCAAAATATGGGTAAATAACGATACCCTAGATTAAGAGTTTCTTGTTAGCCAGCAGGAAAATCCTTCTCATCGATTCAAGAGCCCAGAATGTCAATTTTTTAAGCTCATTGCCATGACAAAACAAGCAAACTACCCGATCATTCCTCTGAACGAAACCTTCCAACGAATTCAAGAAACCCTGCAAGAAATTCGTGATTTTTTGGTGGTGGATCGGGTAGTGCTTTATGAATTTTTAAAGGATGGCAGTGGTGAAGTGGTGGCGGAAGCTCTTAGTCCCCAAACAACCCTTAGTTCTCTTCTTCATTTGCGTTTTCCTGCTTCGGATATTCCCGAATATGCTCGCAGCCGATTTTTAAATCAGCGTGTTCGTATTTTAGTGGATGTGGGGCTAGAGCAACAATTGCAACAGTTCCCCAATGGTGGTTCACAACAAGTGGTTTATGATGCTCCCTCCCAGTGCCACTTAAATTATTTGCGGCAATTAAACGTTCAAGGAAGTCTCACCTATCCCATTATTATTGAAAGCAAACTATGGGGCTTACTGATTATTCACCACCGTCAAAGTCAATCTTGGCAAAGAAACCAATTGGCAATGGTGGAGTTGCTCCATGAACGGTTGACGTTATTAATTACCACCGAACAACTGTCTCAATCTCAAAACGATTTCTTACATCGGGAACAAACCATTAAAACCATTCGCCAGCTACTTAATTCAGAGACACATTGCTCTGCAATGACTTCGGTGTTAGAAACGGTGGTAAATTGTTTGCAGGGGCATAGTGGTCGTCTTTATTTACAACATTTGTCTGGCGAAACCGAGATTTATAAGGTTGGGAAACAACCTCAAGAAACCGTGTTAGAAGAGACTGAAACGTGGCAACAAGGGTTGGTTTCAGGGGATCAGATGTTTTTTTCAGCAGTGGGGGGATCGGTAATAGCGTATGATTTATGGTTTGATGGGGATGACCCGATGCCCTATTCGGCATTGGTGGTGCCACTGTGTTCACCGCAGCATCAACAAGCCTATTTGACCATTTTTCGTCCCAATCCGCCCCAAGAAATTTGGTGGGCGGGGCAACCTCCCCAAACGGCTCAACAAAGGCAGGAACTGCGACCCTCGTTTACTCCGTATCTAGAACATCGGCAATTACCGGCTATTGATAGCTGGCGCAAACAAGAGATTAAACTAGCTTGCGCGATCGCGCAACTGTTAGGGGATGTATTTCAGCAACAAGATGTGTTGAGTGTGGCGCAAGGGGATTACCACCCCCTGACGGGATTGCCGAATCGGAAGCGTCTCACGGAAGACCTAAATGCCTTAAGCGAGGAGGCAGTTCAGAGTAAACAAGTTTATGGGGTGATCTTTCTGGATTTGGATCGCTTCCAGCAGGTGAATAATATTTTGGGGCATACGGCAGGGGATCAATTATTGAAGTTGGTGGCGGATCGGCTAAAACAGCATTTGGCAGAGCGGGATCATTGGTTAGCCCATTGGAGTGGGGATCAGTTTGTCATCGTGTTACGCCATTTGACGGCGTTAGATAGTGGCGAAATTGACCAACTAGTCAGTGCCATCGGGAATTGCTTTGAAACCCCGTTTACGGTATTTGGACAAGCAGTGTATATGAAAGCGAGTTGGGGAGCCGCGATCGCGCCTTATGATGGTACCGATGCCGAAACCCTGCTTTTAAATGCGGAAACGGCGATGTATGCGGCTAAACAACAAGGGAAAAATCGCTATCAAGTTTATAGCCCAGCGCTGCGATCGTCCCTGAATCCGCTCACTTTAGAAGCGGAGTTACGTCAAGCACTAGATAACAATGCCTTAGCGTTATTCTTCCAACCGCAAGTGGCTCTTCTCACTGGGGAAGTAACAGCGGTGGAAGCATTAATTCGATGGCCCCATCCTAATCGCGGCATTCTTTCCCCTTGTGATTTTATTCCATTTGCAGAAGAAACCGATCTCATTTGTGACCTTGGCAACTGGATTTTAGCGACGGCTTGTCAGCAATTAGCCCAGTGGCGGGAACAAGGATTAGATGATATTCGGGTAGCAGTGAATATTTCTGCTCGCCATTTTCAACAAGCTAATTTTGTGGATACGGTCAAACAAGTGTTGCATGAGAGCAATGTCCCTGCTTGGGCTCTGGAAATTGAAATTACAGAAACCATTGCAGCGGACAATGTGGAGTTCACAGAAGGGGTTTTACAGCAATTACAACAGTTAGGGGTGCATGTAGCGTTGGATGATTTTGGCATGGGTTATTCCTCCCTCCATGCCATTAAACATTTCTCGTTCAATACCCTTAAAATTGATCGTGCCTTTATTAGGGATTTGCCGAATTGCTTAACGGATGGGGCAATTGTCAATAGTGTGATGGTTTTGGCTCAAGGATTAAATTTGCGGGTGGTGGCAGAAGGGGTGGAAACCTTGTCGCAGTTAGAAACGTTACAGTCTCTGCTGGGGTCAATTTCATCACAACAGCCGTTTCTGGAAGTGCAAGGCTATTTAGTGAGCAAACCGTTGCCGGCGGATGAGGCGATGACTTTTTTGTGGAATAGTCGCTCGGAAAATCTGCTATCGGCGCTTGACAAGGAAAAATCTATGCTCTCTAACTTAAGTGGTGTGGCTACACGGAATGCCCGGTTTAGCCAGCAAGAAGATTCCGCCAATCAGTCTCCCTTACAACAACTATTTAATCAAACCTATCGAGAACGCTTAGTTGCTCAAATTGCTCAGCAAGTCCATGCTTCGCTGGATTTACAAGAAATCTTTCAAGTGACGGTCAAACAAATTCGGGACTTTTTAGCGACGGATCGCGTGCTACTGTATCAGTTTCAAGCGGACTGGCGAGGCAAAGTCGTTACGGAATCGGTGACTGAGGAGTGGAAGTCTTTATTAAACCAAGAAATTGATGATCCCTGTTTTGAGACTAAATGCGCTCCTTTATATAGTAATGGTCGGGTGTTAGCCATTGCGGATGTTGAACAGGCAGAAATGACGCCCTGTTATCGGAAGATGTTAGATTCGTTTCAAGTGCGAGCTAATTTGGTAATTCCCATTCTCCATCAAACTCGGCTTTGGGGTTTATTAATTGCTCATCATTGTCGCAGCCCACGGGATTGGCATCCTAGTGAAGTGAGTTTATTAGAGCAATTAGCAACTCAAGTGGGGGTAGCCATTCATCAGGCAGAACTCTATCAGCAACTCCAGCAAGCCAATCAAGAATTGGAAGAACTCGCGATTAAAGATGGCTTAACTAAAATTCCCAATCGCCGTTGGTTTGATTATACGTTAGATAAACAATGGCAACGGTTAAAGCAAGAACAAGACCCCTTATCTTTAATTCTGTGTGATATTGATGATTTTAAGTCCTTTAATGACTATTATGGGCATCAAGCGGGGGATGAGTGTTTAATTAAAATTGCCACTACCTTACAGAATCTCGTTCATTGCCCCGATGATTTGGTGGCTCGATATGGGGGAGAAGAGTTTGTCATTCTCTTGCCAAATACTGCTGGGGAAAATGCTTTGCTAGTTGCGGAACGAGCCCGAAAAACGGTTGCTGAGTTAAGTATTGATCATGCTCAATCTTCGGTTGTTCCTTATGTCACCTTAAGTTTAGGCGTGGCAAGTGTGACACCAACACCAGAAATTAGCCGCAAACAGTTAATTCGTCAAGCGGATGATGCCTTGTATAAAGCTAAAGCTGCAGGGCGCGATCGCGCTATTTTTAATGATTAAAAACTGGATTCCCCAGTTGGGAGTAATCCAGTATAGTAAGCGCTGAAACAATTTAGTTAAGGGAGAGCCATTTCTGACCATTCAATCGCTGAACGGTGTACATTACTAATAACTCTAAATTGACTTTTTTCTCGTCAATCATAAAGGATTCAATGGTACTGGGCGGGGCATCACTGGCGGAATAACAAAAGGCTTTTTGTCCCTTAATATCATCTTCTAAAAAGTAAAGGGTAAAGCGACGATTCCCCCCATCCCATTGACCAACGACTTGGGAACAGGTTTGTTGATCCCCAAGGGGAAATTGATCCGTTTGCAACCATAATTCTAAATCTGGAATGCCTTCTTTACTGAGAGCATCTTTGACCGCAGGAATAAAATGCTGTTCGATAAACTCAGCAAACGGTTTTTCTTCAATAGGAGGTTCTTGTTCGGCTTGTTTGGAACCTCCTTTTTTGCCACCGGCATCCGTTGCTTGCTGAGACTGGTTCTTTTCTTGTTCTTGTTCAGCCATAAAATACTCAACCTAAATATCAGTAGTTAACCTCCTGCAACAGCAGGAACAATACTTACTTCATCGCCATCGTTCAGCGCGGTTTTTTCATGGTCTAAAAAACGAATGTCTTCACTATTCACGTAGAAGTTTAAAAAGCGACGTAGTTTTCCTTGTTCATCTCGCAAACGTCCTTTAAACCCGGGATAGGTTTCTTCGAGGGTTTCGACTAATTCTTTAACGTTACTTCCTTCACACTCTAAAACCGCTTGATTATCGGTATATTTTTGTAAAACTGTGGGAACTAAAACTTTGACGCTCATGATCCTCTTTTACTATCGGTCAAGAATGCTGATTCATGCTCTTGGTCGTGATCGGTAATTATATTCCAAGAGGCATAAACCATTATATTAACACCTGTTGCCATTCTAAGCGATCTAAAGTGCGCGATCGCTGCCAAGCTCGTTCAAAGCTTTCTAAGTTGGGTTCCACCGCTAAGGGTTCACCAATATAACCTTGAACTGATTCTTGGGTTTTCAGGCCATTCCCCGTAACATAGGCAACGGTGGTTTCATCAGGATCAATTTTACCTGCCTCAACTAATTTTTTCAGCACTGCAATGGTTGTTCCCCCTGCCGTTTCGGTAAAGATGCCTTCCGTTTCGGCTAATAGTTTAATCCCGTCAATAATTTCGGCATCGGTGACATCTTCAATGTTACCGTTGGTTTGGTGAGCTAAGTCTAAGGCATAAGCGCCGTCGGCGGGGTTACCAATGGCAATAGATTTAGCGACGGTGTTGGGTTTAACTGGCGTAACAAAATCCCGTCCTTCCTTAAATGCTTGAGAAATCGGAGAACACCCTTCTGCTTGTGCCCCACTAAATCGCACGTGCTTATCTTCCACTAATCCCGTTTTCACAAACTCTTGGAAACCTTTTTGAATTTTGGTATAAAGTGACCCTGAAGCTAAGGGAGACACAATATGATCGGGTAATTGCCAACCTAATTGTTCCGCCACTTCAAAGCCGAGGGTTTTTGAACCTTCGGAATAATAGGGACGCAGATTAATATTAACAAAGCCCCAACCGTAACTGTTCGCAACTTCACTACACAAGCGATTGACTTGGTCATAGTTTCCTTTAACTGCCATTAGGGTGGGGTTATAAATTAATGTCCCTAACACTTTACCAATTTCTAAATCAGCAGGAATAAAGACACAACAGTCTAAGCCGGCATGGGCGGAAATGGCTGCCGTGGAGTTGGCTAGATTCCCTGTGCTGGCACAAGAAACTGTTGAAAAGCCAAATTCTCTGGCTTTGGTGAGGGCAACGGAAACGACGCGGTCTTTAAAACTCAAGGTGGGCATATTGACCGCATCATTTTTGATATATAGCTCTTTTAAGCCTAAGCGACGGGCTAAGCGATTAGATTTAATCAGCGGAGTCATGCCCGTGCCGACATCAATCACCTCTCCTGAAACGGGTAAAAAAGGTTTATACCGCCAAATGGATTTCGGCCCAGCAGCAATGCTTTCCCGGGTTACTTGTTCCCGGATTGCCTCATAGTCATAGGCTACTTCTAAGGGAGCAAAGGTTTCTTCACAGACATGAAGGGGGAGTAAATCGTATTCCGCTCCCCCTTCTTTGGACACTAATTTGGTATAAGTGGGTTTGGCGTTAGTGGTTTCACTTGCAATTGCCATCGCTAATTCTCCTTTTTTACATGATTAGCTCGCTTGATAGTAGCACACCCCTATTAGGGAGTCAAATAATCCCGACAAAAAAAATCGGGATTATTTGTTTTCGGCTAACGGCCGGTGGAAAACTGATTGGTTTTATCTTTCAGGAAACTGGTTAAGTGATTCAAAAAGGAGTTACTGACAGCGGTTTGAGTTTCTTCCAGTTCTGATTCGGTGGCTTCTAGTTGAGATTGAGCAGGAACCATCTCTGCCATGGGCAGTTCTTCGGCAAGGTTGATAATGATTAAGCGAAAGGCTATTTTCTGCACTTTGTCAACCGAAAGTTGTAATTGTTCAGCAATGGTTT
>JAHEOB010000343.1 GCA_018610095.1 Halothece sp. MAG | reverse complement strand
CCACCACCTGGGGTTTCAATAATAAATACATCCCCAGCATCCATTTCCACAGTTGCGGTACTCTCTAGTTCCTCAACCGTGCCATCAGTTCTCTCCACTGCATTACGCCCAGTTTTTCCAGATTCTCCACCAGCTAAACCAAACGGGGCAAATTGACGACGCCCTGATAAAATGGCTGCTGTCATGGGTTCTAAAAATTGAATGCGCCGAATGACCCCATTCCCCCCAGAATAATGTCCGTTTCCGCCACTGTTTCGTCGGATGCCAAATTGATCGACTAATACTGGAAATCGCCACTCTAATACTTCAGGATCGGTTAATCGCGAGTTTGTCATGTGGGTGTGAACGGCATCCGCCCCTTGGAAGCCATTACCAGCACCGGCACCGCCACAGATGGTTTCATAATATTGGTAACGATCATTGCCAAAGGTGAAATTATTCATGGTTCCTTGGGAGGCAGCCATTATCCCTAGTGCGCCATAGAGGGTATCGACAATTAATTGTGAGGTTTCCACATTTCCTGCGACTACGGCTGCTGGTGGTTTGGGGTTTAATAAACATCCTTCGGGGATGATAATGTTTAAGGGTTTTAAACAGCCTGCATTGAGTGGAATATTGTCATCAACAAGGGTGCGAAAAACATAGAGAACGGCAGCTTTGCAAATCCCAGCAGGGGCGTTGAAGTTACTCGCTTGTTGGGGGGAAGTGCCAGTAAAATCAATGGTAATGGTTGGATCAGTGCGCTTGATCTGAACTTGAATTTCGCCACCAGTATCTAATTTAGTGTGAAAACTTCCCTCGCTTAGCTTGCCAATGACGTTTTGTACTGCAGTTTCAGCATTATTTTGAACATGACGCATATAGGCTTGTACCGTTTCCAAGCCAAACTGTTCCATCATCCGCAGCAATTCTTGCACGCCTTTCTCATTCGCAGCAATCTGTGCTTGCAAGTCAGCAATATTTTGAGTAGGGTTACGTACCGGGTACTGCCCAGTTGTTAATTGTTCTAATAGGGCTTGTTCTCGAAATTCTCCATTTTCGACTAACAAGAAATTATCGAGTAACACCCCTTCTTGTTCAATATGGGTACTATGCGGGGGCATGGAACCAGGGGTAATGCCACCAATATCGGCATGATGTCCTCGTGAAGCGACATAAAATAGGGGAGAGGAACTGTTATCAGTAAACACAGGCGTAATGACAGTAACATCAGGAAGATGCGTTCCCCCGTTATAGGGGTTATTCAAAACATAAACATCTCCTGGCTTCAAATGATTCTGTTGTGCCTGAATTAAACTCCCCACACTTTCACTCATTGATCCTAAATGAACCGGAATATGAGGAGCATTCGCCACTAATTCCCCATTTTGATTGAAAATGGCACAGGAAAAGTCCAAACGCTCTTTTATATTGACGGAATAGCTAGTATTTTGCAAGGTTGTTCCCATCTGTTCCGCGATCGAGCGAAATAGATTGTTAAAAATTTCTAGTAAAACGGGATCAGGGGTTTCGGTGGCTTGCGGTTGCACACTGACACTACTGGTTGCTACTTGTTTGCTTAAAATCAGATGCCCCTTATCATTAACACTGGCTTCCCAACCGAGTTCAATGATATTAGTTCCGGTGGATTCAATTATAATGGCAGGGCTAGCAATGGTGTCTCCCGGTTGTAGTTCCTCCCGTTGATAAACTGGCGTCTCATGCCAACTATTTCCCATGTAAACTGGAACGGTTGTCACTGGTTGCGGTGGGGTTTCTCGGTGACAGGGAAGGGAACTTTCAGCAAGGGATTCCGTTTCACAAATTAATTCCACTGAGACTGCTTCTACAACTAACGGTTTCTCCGCCATGACAAAGCCATAACGTTGTTGATGGAGGGTATTAAATTCCTGTTGCATCACCTCTAAAGTGGCAAAGTTTACCAAAAGCGGAGAGTCAGTTCCCTCGTATTTTAGATGAACTTTTTGTTTTAGCGTCGTTTGATCTCTTAAAGCCGTGGTTTGTTCTGCTAATTCCCTTTGGGCTTGAGTCACTAATTGGGAAAAAATCGGTTCTAATTCCAGTTCCGGCGTTAACCTTGCTTCCACCGCTTGTTCTCGTAAAATCCGAATATCAGCCAACCCAATCCCATAAGCTGATAATACCCCTGCATAAGGATGGATCAGCACCCGTTTCATCCCTAACGCATCTGCCAGTAAGCAAGCATGTTGCCCCCCTGCCCCACCAAAACAACAAAGGGTGTATTGAGAGACATCATACCCCTTTTCCAGGGAAATTTTTTTGATGGCATTCGCCATTTTTTCTACCGCGATCGCTAAAAAGCCAGTTGCAACGGCTTCGGGACTCCGATTATCGGCAATTTTCGCGGTTAATTGTTGAAACTTTTCCTCTACTTTCTCCACATTCAGGGGTTCATTCCCATCTTTCCCAAACACTTTCGGGAAGAATTGCGGTTGCAGTTTGCCCACTTTCACATTACAATCCGTAACCGTTAACGGTCCCCCATTGCCATAAGCAGTCGGTCCTGGGTAAGCCCCAGCAGAATCCGGTCCCACGCGATATCGTTCCCCATCAAAATCAATAATTGATCCGCCGCCTGCAGCCACCGTATGAATTGCCATCATGGGCGTTTTCAGACGAACCCCAGCAATTTCTGTTTCTAGGTTGCGTTCATATTCCCCGGCATAATGGGCAACATCTGTGGAAGTTCCCCCCATATCAAAGCTAATAATATTGTCGTAACCAGCAATCTGACTCGTTTTTACTGCCCCCACAATGCCACCCGCAGGACCCGATAAAATACTATCTTTTCCTTGAAAGTGACTGGCTTCCACTAACCCGCCATTCGACTGCATAAATAGCAGTTGCGTAGTACGGTTTTCATCTAAGTTCAGTTGGCTGGCAATTTGTTCCACATAGCGACCTAAAATTGGGGAAAGGTACGCATCAACGACGGTGGTTTCCCCGCGACTCACAAGTTTCATCAAGGGGGCAACTTCATGAGACAGCGAGATTTGAGTAAAGTTTAACTCTCGGGCAATTTCAGCAATTTGTCGTTCGTGTTGCGGATAACGATAGCCATGCATGAGCGCGATCGCGCAACTTCTAATTCCCTTATCATAAGCCCGTTTCAAGTCTTGTTCTACCTGTTCTCGATTCAATGGGGTAATAACATTGCCATTCGCATCAAGACGTTCCTCAACTTCAATTACCGCTTCATACACCATTTCTGGCAAAATAATCTCACGGGCAAAAATATCGGGACGGTTTTGATAACCAATCCGTAGCGCATCTCGAAATCCTTTCGTAATCAGCAGTACCACCCGCTCTCCCTTATGTTCTAATAAGGCATTTGTCGCCACCGTCGTCCCCATTTTCACCGCCCGAATTTGATGGGTAGGAATCGGTTGATCCGGATTTAACTCCATTACATCCCGAATCCCCTGTATAGCAGCATCTTGGTAATGATCAGGATTTTCCGAAAGTAGCTTATGGGTAAAGATGTTACCGTCATCCCGTTTGGCAACAATATCGGTAAACGTTCCCCCGCGATCGATCCAAAATTGCCACTGTTGCGACATGAGCTTTCCTTAATCATTATCGTTAATTGGTATTTTAACGAGGAGCGCGAGGTTCCTGCTGGAACTGGCGAAGCCATCGCGGCGTAGCTAATTAAAGAATAAAATAACTCATGATCT
>JAHEOB010000342.1 GCA_018610095.1 Halothece sp. MAG | reverse complement strand
TCACATATGATTCTTCATTGCTCTGGTTCTCACTACACAAAACAGTCAATCGCCTCGGCTTAGCCAAGACAACTAAAGCTCAATAGTAGCAAGTAGTAACTGTGATAATTGATTGAATAAAGCTAACTATAATGATTTAAATTATTTCTTCAGATAATATTAATCTTATTTTTCAAGGCTGTCAATATTTTTAATTTCACATTAAGCTTATTTTCAGTCAACACTTAACTAATGAAGCTAAGTGCCGAAGGAACGGTTCCCTTTGGGAGACATTGCGATTGGAAAAGTAAAAGGCAGCGCGATCGGGAATATCGGTAGGGTAGGATTTAACAAAACAGTAAGAAGCCCCCTTTTTGAAAGGGGGGTTGGGGGGATCAAAATGCATGATCTGCCTTATAACAAACGTTTGGTATCGAGAGCCAAACAATTGAGAACAAACATGACTTTTGCTGAAAACAAGATTTGGTATAATTGCTTGAGAAATTTCCCATTATCGGGTTTATCGACAACGCCCCATTGATAACTTCATTGTTGATTTTTACTGCCCCAAGTTGAAGCTAGTGATTGAAATTGATGGCGCCAGTCACGACACTGAAAACGCTCGCGATCGCGATCAAAAGCGAACAGAAATCTTGCAAAGTTATGGATTAAACGTCATTCGATTTAAGAATCATGAAGTGCTACATCATTTTACTGATGTCGTAGCTTTCATGGAGGGAGTGATCCCCCCTAGCCCCCCTTAAGTAAAGAGGGGCACAAGACTCCAAAATCATAATGTTTGGCAAGGCGCGATTGGAGAAGCAAAAGGTGGCGCGATCACGCTCATAGTTTAAGTGGCGTGATCGGGTACTTTTAAGCAAAGTTGTTTCTAAATGCAACCGTTGCCAAACTTTTTTTGTGTTAGCTAGGAAGATTCTTGCTAGCGTAAGTATCTAGTTCAAAGCCAGGGGTGCGTTCTGCGTAATCACTCTCTTTTCCTGTAAAGGAACGTGCTAACTGTTCAAAGGATTCCGAACGCCAGTTGCGTTCATGAATGGGTTTACGTTGTTCCCCCCGGAAGTAGGCTTGAGTACCAATTAATGCTGCTGCTACCCAACCAACGATCAATACTGCAATTAACCATGTCATAGTTTATCCCTCCTTTTGTTAACTCAAGTTGTTAACTTTCTTTAACTTTCTAGTCTTATTATGTAACGTTTTGTTAAATAATTGCAACTTTATAAAAGGGTGTATGCTAAAAATCTGCCTTCAGTTATAAGATTGAATCTAACCTTCGTTGAAAGAAAATGGCTTTATGAATTTCGCTTTTAAAAAACTATTAATGGCTAGCGCTACCGTTGGAATGACTACCATGGGCGTAATCAGCTTAGCCAAACCGGCATCAAGTCAAATTATTCCCCAACCATGGGGCTCTATTGGGGGCGCAGAAAATGAGATCACTTATTCTGCTGGCGTTCGTTGGTACGGATTTGGAGTAGAAATCGGTGGGCGTGGCGATGGGGCAACAGGCGTCGATGTACTGCGGTTTCTCAATTTACCAGTGCTTTCTCCCTATCTGGGGGTTGGCTTGTATTCCGATCCCGGTGATGATTTAGCGGTTTCTGGGGGAGTGCAAATTCGTCCCCCAGGTGATGTCTTTTTAGGCGTGGGATATCATTCTGTGCGAGGCGTTAACGGGCAATTGGGGATTCGCTTCTAGCTGATAATTGTGCCGTATAAGTCATAAACATCAGCATGGGTGATTTTGGCTTTAACCATGCTGCCTAAACTCGCGTCTCCTTGCAGATACACGAAGCCATCGACTTCAGGGGCAAACCGTGCGGAACGGCCAATAAATTCCCCTGCATTGGGTTTTCCTTGCTCAATTAAAACATCAACGGTTTCACCAACACAGGCTTGATTGTTTCGGGCGGCAATGGGTTGTTGCAATGCCATTAACCGATCGCGCCGTTGTTCCATTACTTCTTGAGAGACTTGATTGGGTAAATGATAAGCAGGAGTTTCCTCTTCGGGAGAGAAGGTAAATGCCCCCATTAAATCAAATTCATGACGTTCCACAAAATCGCATAGGTGTTGGAAATGCTGTTCGGTTTCCCCAGGGAAGCCCACAATGAATGTTGTTCGTAACACCGCGTCTGGGAGAGCCTCTTTTAGGCGATTGATAATCTTATCATTGACGCGCCCCTGCCAAGGGCGGTTCATGGCTCGTAAAATCTCAGGATGGGAATGTTGGAGCGGTAAATCTAAATAAGGAATGACATTGGGTGTGTCTTGAATAGCGCGAATCACTTTCGGCGTTAAGCCAGTGGGATAGGCATAGTGCATCCGAATCCAAGGAACATCTACCTCACCAAGGGCGCGGAGCAATTCTGCCAGTTTAGGTTCACCGTAGAGATCAACCCCATAGTTGGTTGTAATTTGCGAAATGAGAATAATTTCTTGAACCCCTTGTTCGGCTAAACTGTGGGCTTCATTCACAATGGATTCAATGGAGCGCGATCGCTGCTTGCCTCGTAATTGAGGAATAATACAAAATGCGCAACCATAATCACACCCTTCTGCAATTTTTAAATAGGCAACCGCTTCCGTGGTGGTGCGATAACGAGGAACCGTTTCATCAGCAATATAGGTGGGTTCATTACTTACTTCATTAACACGCTGACCAGTTTCCACCCGTTCAATCACATCTACAATATTGCCATAGTCACCCGTTCCCACCACTGCCACGGCTTCGGGAATTTCTTCTAATAACTCTTGTTGGAAATGTTGCGCTAAGCAGCCCGTAATTAAAATTTTCTTATCCGCCTCTGCCAGTTCCACTAAGGTTCGCACCGACTCTTCTCGGGCAGCTTCAATAAAACTACACGTATTGACAATGACGTAATCTGCCAGTTCTTCATTATTATCCACTGGGTAACCCGCTTGGGCAAGTAGCCCTAACATATGTTCTGAGTCAACACGATTTTTCTCGCAACCAAGATGAGAAATTGCAATGGTGGGTTTATTAGTCATAAGTGAAGGGAATACTCCTAAATTATCAATGTCATGTCCAAATTTCTATCCTGACATAAGTCAGCAGAGAACCGTCTGTTAATAACCATTAGTGACAATTTCCAAAACTCGGATTCCTTGCTGGGGTAAAGAGGTAAGTAAGGAAGTAAATTCTTCCCAGTTTTGAATCTGATGATAGGCAATGCCATAGCTAGCACATAAACTGCAAAAATCAATCGGTTGAGGTGTCTTAAAATAATCTTCAAATACCTCTGCAAATTCAGAAATCGGTAAAAAATTGAAAATCCCACCCCCTTGGTTATTAATGACAATAATGGTGAGATGACCACGCACTTGTTTACTCACCAAAAAGCCATTACTATCATGTAACAAAGCTAAGTCCCCTGTTAAACAAACAGCACTTTGTCCTTGATGGGCAATTCCTAAGGCGGTAGAAAGTGTGCCATCAATGCCATTGGCACCACGGTTAAATAACGGTTCAATTTGTCGTTGATTCGGTTGCCAAAACCATTCCACGTCTCTAACAGGAAGACTATTGGCAATAAATAACGGTGTATTTTCAGGGAGCGTTTCCGATAATATCCAAGCAATTTTCGACTCAATTAATTCCGTCGTATTGGTAAATTGTTGATCAATCTTGTCTCGGGTTTGTTGTTGTGGAGATAACCATTGTTGCTGATAGCTCGATCGCGCTGGCCAAGGAAAATTCACTTCAAACAGTTCCGATAGGGTAAAATGCAACGGTATGGCCTTGCGATGAAGGGGATCAAAATTTTCTCCCCGTTGTTCAATCACCCAATATTGTGGCGAAATCTCACTTAACCAATTCCGTAGCGTTTTACTGGTGGGAAATGCTCCAATTTGAATGACTATTTCTGGAATCAGATCATGAGCAATTTCACTGTCTTGGAGAATAAACTCATAGGTAGAGATTAACTTAGGCACCAAATGAGCATAATTTCTAATCGGAGAAAGCCCTTCTGCTAACACCACCCATCCCAACATATTCGATAAATGCCCGATCGCGCGGGCATAAGTTTCGGGATCAAGGGGCTGATCTACCCCAGCAATAATGATGCCGCGATTGCAGTGAAGCCAATGCTCCCAAGGAAGCACTTGTTCCACCGTTGTCGCTTCGGGGGGAACTAAATGAGAAAAGAAGCCCTCAAAATCAGACAGTTGGCGTTGCAGTGGTTGGGGAGTCGGGGCAAGGGGATCCCGAAAGGGAACATTTAAATGAACCACCCCTGGTGTGGGATAGCGCGATCGCGCCACGGCTTGAACCATGGTTTGTCGCAAATAACACAACTGCTCCATGTCTTGACTGGGAAGGGCTAATTCTGCCTGCCAAGTGGGATAATTGCCATAAAGTTTCTGCTGATCAATGGTTTGTCCACTGTGACAATGACGGAGTTCGGGGGGTCGATCGGCGGTTAACACCAACAAGGGAACGCCACTTTCTCGGGCTTCAATAACAGCAGGATAGAAATTTGCCCCTGCGGTTCCGGAAGTACACACTAAAACCGTTGGAATCCCCGTTTTTTTTGCCCTTCCTAACCCAAAAAATGCCGCTGAACGTTCATCTAAAATCGGAATGGCTTCAATATCAGGATGTTGGGCAAACGCCACCGTTAGCGGGCCAGAACGAGAACCGGGGGAAACCACTGCTGTGGTGATTCCCAAACCAGCAAGGGTTTCCACTAAAACAGAACTCCACAGGGTATTAACATTGCGAAAATCTAGGTTCATGGGAAATTTCCTGTTAGTGATGGGTTCAACTCATTACCATGCCACCATCAACGTTAAACACTTGCCCAGTAATATAAGCTGCAGCCGGATCACTTGCCAGAAAACGAACCATTCCGGCCACTTCTTCTGGTTGACCATACCGCCCTAAGGGAATATATTTCAAAATTTCGTCGGCATCTAAATTATGAGTCATTTCTGTGGCAATAAAGCCCGGGGCAACGGCATTGGCAGTAACATTGCGACTGGCTAACTCTTTGGCAACGGTTTTGGTAAAGCCGATCACCCCTGCTTTGGCGGCACTATAATTGGCTTGCCCAGGGTTTCCCATTTCGCCAGCAACGGAAGCAATATTAATAATTCGCCCCTGCTGCTGTTTCAACATAATTTTACTCACTGCTTGAGTACATAGAAAGACCCCTGTCAAATTGAGATTAATCACCGATTGCCAATCTTCCGGTTTCATCCGTAATAACAGCGTATCCCGAGTAATGCCTGCATTATTAACTAACACATCAATGCTACCCCATTGATTGCGAGTTTCTTTAACTAACTGCTGTACTTGCTCTGAATCACTCACATCCGCTT
>JAHEOB010000341.1 GCA_018610095.1 Halothece sp. MAG | reverse complement strand
GAAACGGAAGTGGGAGATAAAATTGCTACCGTTATTGTTAATTCCGGGCTTCATCTTTATGAAATGCAGCGCGATCGACCCACCTTAGAAGAGGTATTTTTAGAATTAACGAATCAAGATGAATCGGTAACTGCTGAAACAGAGAAAGAACGGGAAACCCATGATGATTCTACTGAATAATCTCCTTGCAATTTTTCGTCGTGAATTAAAAAGCTATTTTACCTCTCCGTTAGCTTATTTAATTGTGACGATTTTTTGGTTTATAGCTGGATTACTTTTTTTAAACGTGTTATTTGGTGACCAAGGACTTATTACGCAAGTTAACCAACGAGAACAGATGGGACAAAAAATGCCTCCCATTGATATGGGTTTGAAATTCATACAATTTTACTTTAATTTTTTAGGAAATTTATTGCTATTTATTCTTCCTGTTCTTTCCATGGGATTATATACAGAAGAGCGTAAACGCGGGACAATTGAATTGTTAGCAACTTCTCCTGTGACGAATTGGATTGTTGCCTTAGGGAAATTATTAGGCGTTTTATCGTTTGTTACGTTCATGATGATCCCGATTATTGGTTATCAAATTGCTGTTTTCAATGCTGCCGATCCACCTGTTCCCCCTGGCGTTCCTTTAGTTGCCAATGGTGCTTTAATTTTATTAGCTGGGTCAATTTTATCTTTGGGAATGTTTTTTTCTTCTTTAACTGAAAATAATATTTTTGCTGCAATTATGACATTTGCCTTAGCATTTTTATTATGGATTACGAAACAAATTACACTTCAAATGACAGATATATTTAGAACAATATTAGGACATATTTCTTTGCTGAATAATTACGAAACCTTAATTCAAGGATTGCTAGAAACAAGTAGTTTAGTCGTTTTCGCAAGTTATATTCTATTAGGAATCTTTTTAACCGCCCAATCCATTGAAGCCTTACGAGGATAAAAGTTAGCAATTAATCTTGTTGCTGCAATAGCCAAAACCCAGTATCAGTCATGCCTGAATCATCAGGTTGAATTAGTAGAAAATGTAATCCCTTGCAGTTTTGTTTCCGCTGTTCGTATTTTTCCCCTGCTTGGGCAACTTCAGAATCTTCAAACGTAATAATCACCCAGCGATCGCGCAACCCGGCTTCTAAGACTAATCCCCCCGATTCCCCTGCAACGGTAGAGATATAATTAATAAACATCGGTCGTGCTTCCCTCATCCATTGGGCTAATTGCCAAGATTGCCTGCCAGCATAAATAATAATGCCGGGAACGGTGGTGGTTGATCCTAACCCTATCTGAAATGGCGTTAATTCCGTGGGCATCTCACAAAAGGGAATGGGGCGTTCTGGCATGCGATACTCAATTTCTTCGGCAGGAAGACTAGCAAATTGCCACTGTTGCCCCCACAAATGGTCTGGTAACGGTTGCGGTGGCGGAGACTCGACTTTAATGCGCTCTTCCCCAGCGCGATCGCGCAACACTTGTTTTAAAAAGGGCGTTCGTCGTGTTCCTTCTACAGTAATTCCTAACCGTTGTCCTGCCAACTGCAATAATTGTAATGACTCAGGGCGAAACACTCGTATCGTTTCGGGTAAGGTGCCATCAGCAATGTCGGTTAACTGTTCTACTAACCAATCAACCGTTGCTTGGGATTGATAACAGGATCGAGTCTCAACCGTTTGCGTTGCCTCATCACAAACCACTAATTCCCAAAGTGTCTGTTGACTGGAGGTAGCGGTGCGATAAAAATCAACTTGCCAAATTGAGGATTGTGAGGTCATAACTGAGTTGCCAGCCAATTTCAGCAAAAAAATCCGTTAAAGTGGAAGTAATACTACTGTCGTAATTGTAAGACGCAATGGCATTCTCAACCTCCATGGCTGTAAGAGAACTTCCCCTTTTTCCACTACCGGATGTCGTTTTATTTCCCGATCGGCCGCTTCCACTACACATTTTTGAATTTCGGTATCGCATAATGATGAATACGATTTTGGAAACGGATCGACGATTTGGGGTACTCATGTTCGATCCCACCAAAGGTGAAGTGGCAACGGTGGGCTGTTGTGCTGAAATCACCCAATTTCAAAGGCTTCCTGATGATCGCATGAAAATGTTAACTCTTGGACAACAGCGGTTTCGGGTTTTAAATTGGGTTCGTGAAAAACCTTATCGAGTGGGCTTAGTGGAATGGATGGAAGATGAACCTCCCGAACAGGATTTACGGCCGTTAGCTACTGATGTAGAAGCGTTGTTAAAAGATGTGGTCAAATTATCAGCGAAATTAACCGATCAAACCATGGAACTCCCAGAAGATGTTCCAGATTTACCTCGGGAATTATCGTTTTGGGTGGCAAGTAACTTATACGGAGTTGCTTCAGAACAACAAACGCTTTTGGAAATGCAGGATACCAAAGCACGGTTAGAACGAGAAGCCGACATCCTAACCTCGACACGAAACCATTTAGCAGCCCGTACGGCATTAAAAGACGCATTTAACTAGTGAATGGATGATTGCGTATGAAACCGCGATCGCGGCAAATTATTTTCGGATTAGTAATTCTGCTGCTAATTAGTTTAGGAACGGTGTGGTTCCTAGAACGTCGAGAGCAACCAACCGTTGATCTTCCTGAACAACCATCGGAACCGATTACCTTAGAACCTGACGAACCTCCCTCTGAGGTATTCCCCTTAGTGTCTCTACCTCCTTCCGAAAAAGTTCCGCAATTAAAAGAACTAGCGGAAAATGGGAATGTCTTAGATCAAAATCGGGCTCGTTATCTGTTAGCGGTTATTGCCCTAGAACAACAAAATCCCGATCAGGCACTGCAATGGTTAAATGAGTTAGAACAAGGTTATTCTCGACTCTCTGACCAAATTTTACTGCAACGGGCAAAGGCTTATGAGTTAAAGGGAGAAACGGCTACCGCTCAAGACATTTGGCGTGACATTACCAGTGGTGATCGTCACCGGGCTGTCATTGCAGAAGCCACTTATCATCTGGGCAAATACAACGCCCAACAATGGGAATACCTCATTCGTGAATTTCCAGAACATCCTCGCACTCATGAAGTGATTCGCAACAAGTTAGAAGCCAACCCCGATCAACTGGATTTATTACGGATATTAGCCCAATATCACCCAGAGGCAGAAGGGATGACTCAACAGCGCGATCGCATGGTGGATGAGTATGAAGAAGAACTCACTTCTAAAGATTGGCAAATCATTGCCGATGGCTATTGGGCAACCAACGAGTTTGAAGCAGCAGCAGAAGCCTATGCCAATGCCCCAAAAACTCCCAAAAATCTTTATCGTCAGGGAAGAGGATTACAAGTTAATGATGAAACCAGCCAAGCCCAAAGCGTTTATCAAGAATTAGTGGACCGCTTTCCCGATGCGGAACAAACAGGGTTAGCCTTACGTCGCATTGCGGAAATGGTGTCTGATGAACAAGCCTTATCCTATCTGGATCAAGCGATTGAAAACTTTCCCAAGCAAGCCCCAACCGCCCTCACTCATAAAGCAACGCGATTAGAAAATCAGGGGGATACAGAGGCTGCCGAAAAAGCACGAAACCGTCTCCTGCAAGATTATTCCACCTCAGACGCAGCAGCCCAATATCGCTGGGAAATGGCCCAAGCCCAAGCCCAACAAGGGCATTTCAGTGGGGCAATTCAGTGGGCAAATGTTCTAATTGAAGAAAATTCCCGTCATTCCAATGCCCCTAAAGCAAGTTTCTGGAAAGGGAAATGGTTTCAACAACAAGGGAATCAACAGGCAGCGCAAACTAACTTCCAACAGACTTTATCCCAATATTCTTACTCTTATTATGCGTGGCGATCAGCCGTTTATTTAGATTTACCAGTGGGTGATTTTACAACGGTGCGTCAACTCAATCCGGAAGTGGAAAAGCCGCGATCGCGCCCCTTTCTCCCTGCTGGATCACAAACTCTCCGAGAATTACACCG
>JAHEOB010000340.1 GCA_018610095.1 Halothece sp. MAG | reverse complement strand
GATCGCACTATTTTTAGGCTATGGGCAACGACAGAATCACTCATGGTTACTTAATGTGGGAGTACGCATTTCTGCCATGGGGTACGCGATTCCAGGTACCGTTATTGCGGTGGGTGTTTTAATTCCCATTACCGAACTCGATCAACAAATTGATCACTGGATGCGTTCTACCTTTAATCTTTCCATCGGATTAGTGTTGAGTGGAACCATTACGGCATTAATTTTTGCCTACCTTGTTCGTTTTCTTGCCGTCGCTTTTAACACCGTAGAATCAAACTTAGAGAAAATAAAACCTAGTCTTGACGAAGCTGCTAGAAGCCTTGGGCATAATCAGTTGAATACCCTATTACGAGTTCATTTCCCGTTAATGTGGGGAGGCATTTTAACGGCGGTTATGTTAGTTTTCGTGGATGTTATGAAAGAACTACCGGCAACGCTTCTGATTCGTCCGTTTAATTTTGATACCTTAGCCGTCAAAGTTTATCAATATGCGTCTGATGAACGATTAATTGAAGCAGCAGCCCCGGCATTAACGATTATTCTTGTCGGTATGATTCCTGTAATTTTCCTAACTTGGAGAATTCGTCAATCTAGAAGTTAAGCAGTTTCTGCTTCAAATGTTTTTAACTGTTGTGCTTCAGTAAAGGCGTACTCTCCCATCAGAAAGGTACTTGTCATACTGGTTAACCCACCACAAGCAAAGAGAATACTCAGAATCACAAATTGATATTCAGCTGCATAAATGGGGTTTGCGCCAGCAAGGATCATCCCTGACATCATCCCAGGAATATGAACCAATCCCAAACTTTTTAAGGAATCAACGGTAGGAATTAAGGCAGCACGGATACTGTTAGTCATATATTGCGAAATTGCAGTTCTGGGAGGAATCCCAAGGGCAAGGAGGGCTTCAATTTGACTGCGATGGTTTTCAAGTTCATTTTGAAAGCGATCGAGGGTGAGGGAATTGGTTTTCATGGCGTTGGCAATAATCAGACCTCCCACGGGAAGAAGATTTTGAATGGTGGGCTCGATCGCGCCAGCAACAACCATCGTGACAATCGCTAATCCTGCCCCCACAACAATACTACTCCAAGACAGCTGAAACACATTGGGAAGGGCTTTTCCGCGATCTTTAGAAATCCAAGCTGCTGCCAGCGTCATTCCCAGTAACACGACAATACTCCATCCAAAAGCCAAGGAAAAAAGGACACCAATCAATGCCCCCATTGCCAGAACTTGGACAAATCCCCGTAAAAATGCCCGAGTCAGTTCTTTTTCCAATGCCAAGCCTCGCCAATAGGAAAGACTCATCACAATCCCAGCAAAGATGAATGCTGCAGTAACTTGAAAAAGTCCTTTTTTGACGATGGGATCTTGTAATTGTTCCACGACACTCATGAGACGACTGGTTTTAATTCTTCTAAGGCAACCATAGCACCATTTTTTAAGCGAATCATGCGTTGCGCCAGTCGTTTAGCCTGTGTTTCATCATGAGTCACTAAGATACAGGTTATTTGAGAGGAATTAATCAGTTCTTGCAAAAACGTTTCCAGTTCCTGTTGGGTATGATGATCTAAACTGGCGGTGGGTTCATCTAATAAGACGACTTCGGGCTGGTTAAACAAGGTTCGGGCAATGGCAACCCGTTGTTGTTCTCCCCCTGATAAATAGGAAACATTGTAATTATCGTAATCGGTTAAATGGAGACGAGTCAGTAACTGTTGCGCCGTCTCTTCTGTTACGGTTTCCCCTCTCAGTCGCGGGCCAATGGTAACATTTTCTAGAACGGTTCCCGGTTGCAGAGCCGGGGTTTGGGCAATATAACCGATACGTTGACGAAGCTGTTGCGGGGATAACTGGCGATAATCTTGATCATCAAGGTAAACCGTTCCAGCAGTGGGTTCATTTAGACGATTTAGCAGTCGCAATAAGGAAGATTTTCCCGATCCCGAAGGCCCCGCGATCGCGAGAATTTCTCCTTGGGTAACATGAAAGGAAACATTATTAATAATCGTTTTCTCTGACACTTGGTAGGAGAGGGATTTAGCTTCTAATTTCGGGGTCATGAAATCATTTCGGCAACAATTTATGAATCGCGTAAGACGTAGCCCACTCCCCGTACGGTCTGAATGAGACGCTTATTTCCGCCTTGTTCAATTTTAAGGCGTAAATAGCGAATATACACCTCAATGACATTGGATTCTCCCCCATGATTGTGTTCCCAAACCTGATCTAAAATCTGCTCGCGGGTAAGAACTTCCCCCGGATGAGACATTAAATATTTCAGGAGTTCAAATTCTTTCACCGTTAAGTCAATTTTGCGCCCATTGCGATAGGCACAGCGATGGGAAAGGTCTAACACCAAATCACTAAAATAGAGTTGTTCAGGAACTTCATCCGAGGGTTGCAGATAGAGGCGTACCAGTTGCAAAAACTTCTCGGTTCGATAAGGGAGTAGGGTATAATCATCTGCCCCAGCTTCCAAACAAGCGACGCGATCGCGCACTCCATCTTGATTCATAAATAATAGAATCAGCACGGGGTTATTATTCCCTCGGATATCGCGACACAGTTGTAACCCTTGATCCCCCAATTGGGCTTGATCAATCACTACCAATGACGGTTGCAATTGTTCAAACTGGGACTTACCTTGTTCGGGATCGGCGGTAACAGTGACCTGATAGCCCGCATCAGTTAAATCAAAACTGACCTTTTGCGCCAACTGCTGATTCTTTTCAATCAACAGAATCGAGGGGTAAGACTGGGACATGGACATAAACACCTCCCCGAGCAATTATTTATACGGTAGCTCGACTGAGGTGGGTTTGGCGATATGGGGTAATCCCCAACCCAGTTTTTCCCGTAAGACACGGAAAAATTCAGGATCTTGAAGGCGAATAAACCGAGCTGTATAGCGCGATCGCGCAATGTGAACCACATCTTGCGGTTTCACATAACAGCCACCATTGCCATCAACAACCATCACTAATTGATGTTGGTCACTGGCAGAGTGAATCTGAATCTGCTCGCGATCAGAAAAGACTAATGCCCGTGATGCAAGGGAGTGAGGGCAAATGGGAACTAATTGTAAAACGGGGACGTCTGGGGTAACCACTGGCCCGCCTGAACTTAAAGAATAGGCTGTTGAACCAGTGGGGGTGGAAACAATAATGCCATCAGCTGCAATATCGGCGGGGGCATGATGCCCAACCGTGACTTCAAAATGGCACATGCTGGTCATCGGTTCGCGATTCAAGACCATTTCATTTAAGCAGAGGGCTTCCCACTGGATGCGTTCTCCACGCCTGACCTCCACCGATAGCATGGAACGTTCTTCAAGATGGTAATTCCCCGCAAGCACTGCTTCTAAGGCAGGGGACAGTTGATTAACATAGGTTTCAGTTAAAAAGCCCATGTGGCCAGTATTAACCGTTAATAAGGGAATGCCACAGGGGGCAAGTTGACGAAATGCTGACAAGACTGTGCCATCGCCCCCTAAAACTAAGCAAAATGCCATGGTTTCATCAAACCCCGGCGGGGTTAGCTTATCCATGGGGGTATGACACACTGGACTATCAGGACTGGAATAGCCTAATAAGCCACCGACGCCAGTGGCACTCGCCACTTCCCAGCCCTTTTGCTGAAATTGATCTTGAACTTGGTGAGCAAGTTCGTGAGCAATGGGTTTATTATCGTTGTAAATAATGCCTAATTTCGGCACGACCACTAATCCATCTGTAAGGTGTTAGGATATGCAAAATTAATAAGCGTGTTTTCTTATCTTATCGTTAGCGGAAACGGTTGAGGCAACCTCATTGGTTAGGATTGAGACTTAAACGGCGTTTTCTTTTTCCTTTTACTTTTTTCTTTCTCGTAATTAATCTCTTTGAGTTTTTGCATAATCCGAGAGAAATAGTCTTGTAAATAGCTTTCTAAAGTTGTCATTTCCTTGGGATCAAATCCAAAGGTATCATAAACTTCCTTCATATCCGCGTCAAACGGTTTCCCACTGACTAGCACATTGGCAAAAATCAAGCGATCCGAGGCATTGCGTGTCCATTCAAAAAAGCGCATCGCCCGAGCGAGAAATCGTAACAATCCCATGGGGATACGAGAAATTTTGGCATCTTTTCCTGAGAGTTGTTCACAAATATTAATAATTTCTTCTGCGGTCCAAGCATAGGAACCGGCAAGAGGGAAGCTGCGCTTTTCGGTTTCAGGAACTTCCAGTGCCCGAACAGCAAATTTAGCAATATCTAAGGTATCCATATAGGCAATGGGAGTGCTTTCCCCAGTCACCCAGACAGCTTGTTCATCTAAGATGGGAATCGCATATTGGGGAATCAAGCCCTGCATAAAGCCACAAGGTTTGAGAATTGTATAATTTAAGCCTGATTCTTGCAGGAATTGTTCCGTGCAGCGTTTAATATCCATTAAGGGAACATTGGGGAAGGCTTCGGCATTGAGAATGGAAAAGAAAATATAGCGCTCCACCCCTGCCGCTTTCGTTGCCTGAATCAGCGAGACTTTTCCTTCCCAGTCCACTTGTCGCACGGTTAGCGAATCCGTCGGGCGTGCTGTTGCAGCATCAATTACGGCATCAACCCCTTCTAGGGCTTTGGGAAGGGTTTTCGGTTGACACAAATCCCCTTTAACTAAGGTTGCCCCCCATTCTTTCAAAAAAGTTGCTTTATTGGGCTTTCTCACTAAACATCGCACTTCATACCCTTCATCAAGGGCACGACGAACCACTTGTCGTCCCAGAGTGCCTGTTGCCCCAACAATTAATATTTCCATTTATAAATATGAGAATATCTTAAACTTTCTATAAATTCTATCAAAATTTGTTGCTTGCTGTACTGTTATTGGTTATTAATGTCGAATAAATGACATTGAGCGCGATCGCGCATTAAATGATCACATAATACCAGTGCCACCATCGCTTCCACCATGGGAACTGCCCGAGGTAAGACACAGGGATCATGTCGTCCTTTTGCTGCCAGTTCCGTGGATTCACCGTTACTGGTAACTGTCTCTTGGGGTTTACCAATGGTTGAGGTGGGTTTAAAAGCTGTGCCAATAATTAAATTTTCCCCATTACTAATTCCTCCTTGCACGCCACCAGACTCATTCGTGCGGGTGCGAATATTACCAGCCTCATCCGGATAAAAGGGATCATTGTGTTCACTGCCTTGTAATAACGTCCCTGAAAAGCCCGATCCCACTTCAACACCTTTACTCGCTGGTAGCGACATCATCGCCTTAGCTAAATCTGCTTCTAATTTATCAAACACCGGTTCCCCTAACCCTTTGGGAACATTGCGAGTGACACATTCCACAACCCCACCAATGGAATCTTTTTCCCGACGGGTTTGTTCAATGAGATCAATCATCTGCTGGGCGCATTCGGCGTGAGGGCAACGAACCATATTACTTTC
>JAHEOB010000339.1 GCA_018610095.1 Halothece sp. MAG | reverse complement strand
GCTGAAAGGTTTTGAGTAACTCCTTTTTCACTGTAACCCCGTAATTGCCTTGTTGTTTGACTAGATTTTCACCCACTCCTCTAATGCCTTCAATATGATCCACCCGATCTTTAGGTGTTTCTCCTTGTGGGGTAACATGATCATAGAAGTCTTCTCTTAGCATTCGTTCGGCATAAGCTTGTGCTGCTTGGGATAACTCAGGATCAAGTTTTAACGGTGGCAGTCCTCTTTCTGCGCGATCGCGATTTGCTAATGCCAGTGCCGTTTCACGTAGTTCTGGCAATGATTGAGAAGGATTATTATTTCTAGAATTAATATCAGGTTGATTACGTTCATTATCAACGGTTTCCCGATCAAGATTAAATTCCCAATCGTAATTCATGAAAGCCCATGAGACGCCTAATAGTAATAGCGTGGTAACTATCAATCTCGAACAACCAGTTCCCTTACGTTTTTTACGACGGCGTTTCGGCATGGGTTTCGTTTAGCATGAGGGCTGAGAATCCTACGACTACAATTTTAATTTAGTCGGTAGACAGCGCTCATAAACGTCGGAACTAAATTCCGACGACGGCGCCTTATGAATCAGCCCATCTGCGGTATAAGAGAAACAGTAGGCTTTATAATCAAGAGCTAATCGCCACCTACTAAAAAGTACAGAATTAATTTTCTCAAAACCTTCGACCGAGGGGCATCCGGGAGAAGTAAAAATAGCTCAGTTAACGTTGGTTTGCCCAAGTCGCTGAGAAGCCCTAACTACATCTGAAAGATTAGTTGGGGAGTATGTCACCTTTCTTGATTCCATGGTAGTGCTTTTATTGTAGCTAGCGAATCACTTCAGCTTCACCGAGAGGAGAAAAGCGAATTTCAATGCGTCTGCGATTGGGATTAGGATTGCGATCAACGGGGGCAAATTCATCCGAATCAGGAAGAAATAATTGGGCTGCGGAATAAGCCCGAAATTGTAAATCTTGCAAACGCCCTTGGGCTTGAATGGCTTGTAATTGTTTCACAACTGCTAACGCCCGCATCAATCCTAAATCGGCATTGGAACCGGGTTCCAAATTTTCCATTGCTAAATTCCCCTTGGCAACTTGTTCTAAATTTGCATCCAGATTACTATTTCTTTCTCCTAATAATTGTCCATCCGTATGACCAATAATTTCAACAATATAGGCTTGACTTCCTGCTGTTATTTCTTCAATTTTATTAGCTAATTCTTGATTAATATATTGTTCAAGAGCGGATGGTAAAACCGCACTTCCTGATGGAAACTTAAACGCTCCAGAATCTTGAATAATTAAGACGGGAGGCGTTTGTTGTGATTGCTGATTTTCTTGACTGAGAACAAAAAGTTGGATTAAGGCGATGATTAATAATAAACTGATAATCATAAATGCATTGGACATTAAATCCGTAAAGGAAGTCCAAATATTACTTTCTTCTGAGGTTTCCTCCCAATAACGTCTCTTTTTCATGGTTCTAATTGCTTGGTAAGATATCACTTATTAATCCGTGCGGTAAATGCTTAACACCCCCACAAATTTCTAGAACCCTTATATAAAAGGAAATATGAAGGGCAATAGCAAGTCCCTGATGTGTTAACTATTAGTCGCACTCATTAATAATCAGATTCCGTTGGCATATCATTTTCCCTTGACTGATTGACGGTTGTTAAATATTCTTTGAGATTTGACTGTAAATGAGTGAGAATTTCTTGATTTCTCTGTTCAGTTTCACTGGATTGTTGATTGAGGTTGATGAGTTGTTGAGACTGTTCATTTAATTGCTGAGTTTGTTGCTGTAACTGATCTAGCCCAGAAACGGTTTTCTGGAAAAATTGATATTGACTAAAGGCTTTGACAATGAGATAAAGGGATTGCTGAATTTTGCTAAGTTTTTCTTGATTAAGGTTTGCCAATTGTTGGGATTGATCGTTTAATTGTGTCAATTGTTGACTGGCAGTGTTAAGTTGTTGGGTACTATTTTCAGTTTGCCCGATCGCGCTATTTAAGGTTTGAATTCCCTGATTTAATTGGGTAATGGTTTCTTGAAATTGGGTTTGACTGGTTTGTAAATTTTCACTTGCCTGAAAAATGGTTTCATCAAATTGACTGTTGGCAATGGTATTAGCAATGCCTTCAAACTGAGTGGCACTTTGGCTTAAGCGATCCGTAAAGGTATTTAAATTGGTTGATAATTGTTCCCCTAAATCGGCAGCATGAAGATTACTATGGGTTAGCTGTTGAAGATGGTTTTCTAACTGGGCAGTTGAGGCTGCAAAACTGCTTTGAGTGTCAGCTAAACGAGTGGTTAATTCCTCTAAATTCTCGGAAAATTTACTCGCTTCAATGGTTTCTGCTGCCGTTTGTAAGGTATTTGCCCCTTGAGTAATGTTATTCCCTGCTTGTTGCATGCGAGTGACTTCATTTTCTAGGGATTCCACGGCATATTGAAATTGCGTTGCCCCTTGGGATAATGTGCCTGCGGTTTCCGTCAAGCGTTCGTAAACTTGTTTGGCTAACTCATTGGCTTCTTTGTTTCCTTGGGCAATTTGATCAGCGACTTTCCCTAAAGAGGCTTCTACCGCTTCCGTGACATTTTCATGGAAACGAGTAAGAAAATCCTGTTGCTGAGAAACCATGCGATCGACGGCATGATCTAAACGGGAATGGCTGGGAATATGGGGAAGATAAACATTATCTAAATAGTCTTCTAAGGTGCTGAAAATTTGCCATTTTAAGGCAGTTGTATTTCTTACTAAATTAATTACTGTCAACAAGGCACTACAAGCCACCGCCACTAAACTACTAACAAACGCAATTCCCATTCCCTGTAAAGGTTGTTGCAGTTCATTAATTAAAGTATCAATTTCAGTGCCTTCCACTTGATTGAGTGTGGTACTAATCGTATTCAGATTAAAGGTAATACCTAAAAAAGTTCCTAATAACCCTAAACTAAGAAGAAGATTGGGAAGGATTCGACAGAATCGATCAGCAATTTCCCAAGAAATGGGAACGCCCAAAACTGAGATTTTTTCTTGACGGAAAATGCCATCAATGATAGCAGTCGTATTGACATTTTCCACTTTTTCACTGGCTTCTCGAAAACGCGATCGAATTTTCTCAATAACACCGGTGGAAGGAATGGCGCGATCGCGCATTAATTTATGGACTTTTTTTTCTAAATAACTCAGTTGATTATACAAAGAAAATCGTAGTCCAATTCCTAATAGTGTCGGAACAATTAAAACGGTAACCATAAAAATAAAGAGATAATTGGGTAGTAGGGCAAAAAGTGAAGTTAACATCGTTAGATTGCAGTTATTTATGGGATTTACTAAATTAAAGAATTACAGTTTTGGTGACTAATTGATGTGGTGGTAACTTTCCCCTTAATCCCTGATTATGATTATCAGTGGGACATTATTGTATGTTTTGTGATTCCTGTATTTTATGACTATCGCGATCGCAGCATTTAACCTGTCTCCCAGCAATGATTTGGTCAATTGAAGCATTATCCGCTTCACACATTATCGTTGAAAAACCGTTTTGTTCACGATAAATGGCAAAGGCATAGGCTCTAATTTGGTCTTTATATTCTGCTGTGGGATTAGCTTGGTAAACGATATAGTTAACCGCATCACTATAGAAAACGCGATAGTGATAAGGCTCATGTTTCAGCCCAATATATAAGAGATCTAAATCACTTGCAAAACTACCAAAGCGAGTGTAGTAATCTGTCTGAGCATGATAAATTCTTTCTAAACGTTTTTGCGCCTCACGCTCTTGCTCATTAGGAAATAGATTCCAATTGGGCCAACCAATTTGCTCCCAATCTGTCGGCCAAATAGAAATGACAATAACAATTGCAAAAACGAATAATACTCCCCATAGAAAGATACGTATAAATCTGGCTCGGCAACTAATTGAGTAAATCATAAAAAATAAAACTAATTTTCAATAATATTATAGGAGAATATGGTAGTTTTTCATTAGTTTAAGACCAAGATTTAGGTAAGATTGAATGTTATCCATAGAAGTAAAAATTGCGATAATAATTTACTCTAAACCTAATAATTTTCTTTTCGCTGCTTGGAATTCTTCTTCTGTGAGGTAGCCTTTTTCCTTACGTTCAATTAATTGGTCAAGTTCACTTAAATTAGACTGCGAGGAAGGTGTTTCTGCCTCATCAACTAATTCCGCATCTTCGACTTGTGAATTATCTTGTTGAGTTCCTTTGATGGCAGGTGAAGCAGTTTGGGAGGCTTGTTGAATTTCGCGTTGAATCCGTTTCCGAAAACGTTCTAAAACGCCTTCTTGAGAAGCAGTATCCCATGTTCCTTCAACCCCTAATAAGGTTTCTCGATAAGGATAGTTGGGATTGGTATCAGGGAGGTTATCCACATATTGTACAAATTGCTGAAATTTCGGCTGATAATGTTGTTCCCATTGTTGCGGTTGATTTTTAATTTCGTTGACGATGGATTCTAAATGGTTTTGTAGCGTATTGGCAAGATCAGTTTGGCGATATAAGGTTTCTAACGCTTGTTCCCAAATGGAACTGACAGAAGCAACTTTTTCATAACCGCGCATTTGATCATAATAGGTATATTCTAGTTTCCCTGTTTCTGGGTTGTGCTGAAATAATTGCAAGGCGAGAGAAGGATAAAAGATGTCTTGTAAATCTTCTAAGGCATCAGCATCAGGGGGAATAATGTCGGTGAAGGTGGTTTGGGCATCGTTATGGAGAAATTCTCTGCCGGAATTGACAGCTTTAACATAGTGTTTCCGCATTTGATCTAAACCTTCAATTAATCGTAGGGGAAATCCAGCATATTCACTGACAATTGTGATTTCGTCTTCTGCTTGAGTGGGTTTGATTTGATTATCGGGAACCCCTAAATCGTTATAGAGAATCTGTTTAAATTGCTGAACTTCGGTTTCATCGGTATCGCGAAAGCCAATCATTCTTGCCTGTTTGGCAGAATCATCCACATAATGGGGATCGGCTTTGTTGAGTTTGAGTAAGGGTTCCGCTTGCTGTAAAATTTGGTTGAGGCGCAGGGAACGTTCCTCACCACGGTAATTTTGCAAGAAACGCTTAATTACTGATTGAACAACGGTGGAACTTTGACGACCAAATAAAGTATCAACTGCTTGATAAATGGTTTCTTTTAAACTGTCTTGGTTAAAGTAATCTTGTTCGATGAGATCGATTAACGTGTTTTTATCTCCTGCTTTGTTAGTAATTTCATCGCTGATTAAAACGAGGCGCGATCGCGCTTCTTGGGAGGGTAATAAGGTTTCACAACACTGTTGAATATCCTCATCATTAAAAATCGCTTCCCCACTCATTTCATCAAAGTTAAGTTGTTTGAGATCGCTTTCTTCTTCTAAATAATCATTTTTGATACTCTCTAGGGTACGGCTTAAATTAGCAAGTTCTCGCGATCGCGCTTGGATATAATCTTGTAATTCACTGACAATTTTTAAGGCTTCTTGATTGAGGGCAAGTTCAAAGTTTTCTTGGATGAGGCGATTAACTTGTTGTAGGGCACTGCGAGCTTGTTCCTGAATCTTACCACTCTTTTTCCCAAACAGTTTAAATTGTTTTTCAATGTCATCGATTTCTTCTTTAGCATTATTCCATATTTTTTCCACTTCTTCTAGGGTGTGAAACTGCTTGGTTTGTCGAATCTGTTCTTCTAAATCCCATTGATAACTATTAAGTTCGGTAAGTAAAGCGTCTAACCATTCTCGACTCACTTTTAGGGAAAAGTTTTGGTTACTGGGGGTTAGCAAATTGACTAAAAACTGATTAATTTCTGCTTTTAAAGTCTCGGTTAATTTGGGTTGCGCTTGTTTAACACGAGTAATCCATTCTCCTCGAATACTTTCGGTTTCCCCCGGTTGCACTTTCCGAAACTCTTGTTTAAATTCTTTGGGAAGTTGCTGATAAAGCGTCGCGCGATCATCGGGCTTTTTGCTATTCTGATTAATGGATCGTTCCAACTTATTACGCCAACTTTTTACGCGATCGGTAAACGTATATTTGCCATCACGACTGGCTTCTCGTAAACGGGCAGTTAAATTATCTTTTTTCTCTAAACTTTGATGCCAATTTGCCCCCATCATAAACTGTTCTAATAATAAATTGACATCAGGGCTTTGTCCTTTCCCCTCTAGCCAAAAGTCTAATAAATTTAAACTAATGCGAGTTAAGGCAATTTGAACAATGCGATCGCGCGGGAAATAAATGGCAGCCAATCCAAACGTTAAATATCCTTGACTATTGCGACGAGGATGTTGATCCCAACCAATTAAATGATTTAAGAAATTATCCCGCATGCCACTTACCACAGGGGCTAATTCACTACCAAATTCTAAGGCAATTTTATGGGCAATGACATTACATAATTTGCTTTGTTCTAAAATGACATAATCGCCACTGGTTTGATTAGAAATGAGATAAGTATAATCAAAGGGAGCGCGTTTTTCATCCACCCATACTACTTCTTTGGGATCATAAACGGCTTGGAATTGACTGCCAGGGGTATTGTAATAATTTAATTCTTTTAAGGCAGCATAGGTATTGGCATTTTGATTGGCATTATTACCATATAAGTCAGGGCTAATCACTAAATAACCAAAAATTTGTGCCCCTTGATCGCCATAAGTTTGACGTAAACTATAAGCTGTATCTAATGCCATGCCACTGCCAGTTCCGCCACATAACGAACCAACAATAAAAATATTTAATCCCGGTTCTAAATAAAGCCCTTTTTGTAATAATTTACTTTCGTGACCTCGGGTTCGTTTTTCTGCGGTTTCAATTGCTTGTGTAATGGCATAATAATTATGGAAAAAGGCTAATCTTCCCACAGGGCGAATCCCTTTTGCCCCTTCTTCCACGGCTTTAATATTTTTCAATAATTGCGGGGGAAACCAACGAGCAATATGATCATAAGGCGTTGCGCGATCGGATTGATTTCTCCGTTCTAATCCTTGTACAAAATTGGTCACTTCTTTACTACTCATGGTGGCGGAAACTTTTTCCGAATCGCGAAAACTTAAGGAAACCCCGTGATAAGTATTTCCCGTTCGCAACCCAGAACTTTGCGAGGCACTTTTATCAGTATCAATATGAACAAAACTAATAATGGGGAGTTCGTTTAAATCCCCATACTGATCCACAATTAATCGTCGCAACTGCATTAAAACATTTTTACCAGTGCCGCCTAAGCCAATACAAATGGTACGTTTGACCCCGCGTAAATTGCGTTCTTTAGCTGCCATAATCCTTACTCCTTATCGATGATCAACATTAATCACCACTTCAAAGTCTTGATTGCCATTATCGGGACAATTTAAGCGAATGCGATGACGGTTTAAAAGGGTACGAGTAGTCACTTCCTGATCTTTATAATAAATCGGCGCTTGTTGAGTGGGAATTAAATACAATTGATTGCGTTTGCGTTCAATATATCCGCGAATTTCATCACCGGGACATTCGATATAATCCACTGCAGAAGCATCATAATCCCCAATGGCTAATCGTTGGTTTCCCTTTAAAAATTTAACGGCATAATCTTCGGGATCATCCTGTTCTGATTCAATGGTTAATCGCCACGATTTCTGCCAACTATACCACTTTCCCAACAGAGTGAAACCTGCAATCAAAAAAACCATTAAAATGCTTGTCGGTAACCACAATTGTTGAAACAAATAGCGGTTGACAAAACAAGTTTCCTCGCCACTAGGGGCAGGGGTACAAAATTCTTGTAGGGTGGCAGGGATATCAACAATCGTCAGTTCGTAAAAGTCATCCGCTTTTGTGGGAATTTGGCGCGATCGATAGGTTTGCGGTAATGTCTCTAACCACTCCCGACGCAGTTGACTTTCCTCAGAGTCAGGATTGCGAAAGGGACTATCAGCAGGGGTTTCTAGCCATTCATCCGCCGTTTCTGTCTGTAAGGGGGCATCGGTTAACCACACCACTGCCTGATCGCGAAGGGCTTCATTTTCCATCATCCGACAGTGATTTTGTTGCGCTAAAAATTGATAAACCGATAACTCCGCATTTTGGATATCTGTATTCTGTTTGTCAGGATCAGTTTGTAAAGGGAGTTGCTGGAAGACATCCTCGATCGCAGCTTCATTGTTAATCGGGATGGCTTCTTGGACTTGCAAGGAACTGGCAAACGGGGCAACATAAACCGTGTCTCCCTCATTAATAGCATCACGGAGAATTTGCTCGATCCGCAATCTGCCTTGATCATCAAGATTGACACTTGCGGTTACATCAATGGCAAATACCACATCTCGCCCTTGCCATAAGGAAATGACATTGAGGGCAAACTGTTGCAGGGAATTTAGAGATTCATCCGAGGGAGTAACAGTCGAGGAACAATTAGCCAAAGCGCGATCGGTTCATTACTTCTTAATCCTCTAGATTAACTTATAATTTTGTAAGACAAGTGCTTTGAGCAGATGTCAGTTGTTAGCTTCAGTAAGTAGGTTGATTTAGGCAATTATCCCCCTTTCAGTTTGGAGTAATGGCAAGTAGAGAAGAAGTTCTAAGATTAATCGAACAAGCAGAGGCACAACAAGTAACCCAACTTGATTTGAGTGGTCTGGGGCTTCAAGAATTGCCTCCCGAAATTGGAAAACTCACTGCTCTGCAAGGGCTTAATCTCGATGGGAATCAACTAACCAGCCTTCCAAAAAGCATTGGACAACTTACTGCTCTGCAATCGCTTCGCCTCGGTGGGAATCCACTAAGCAGCCTACCAGAAAGCATTGGAAAACTCACTGCTCTGCAAGGGCTTAATCTCGATGGGAATCAACTAACCAGCCTTCCAAAAAGCATTGGACAACTTACTGCTCT
>JAHEOB010000338.1 GCA_018610095.1 Halothece sp. MAG | reverse complement strand
AGGCTAAGAATCCGATTTACAGCTTTCTCTATCGCTCGTTTGGGAGCATCATCAAATCCATGCCTTTTCTCAAGTAACCATCGAGTTACCGCAAAATCCTCTGTGTATTGGGTTTCAGATGTTTGGCTTTTAGAGCCATCGGCGTGATAAGTAACTCGCTCTTTTGTTGTTTGGTTGCCATTTTCTGCTAATTGATGCACTTTCGCTAAAAGCCTTTTTCCGGCGCGATCGTGGGCTTCATTGATCGCCTCGTAAAACTGCCGATATTTACCATCTTTTGCCTCGCTTCCAGCGTTATACCACTGGGAAGCCGTGGCTTTACTAATCCCACATTCTTGCGCTGCACAGGAAAGCGTATAATTAGACTCAACTAATTGCGCGATCGCATCCTTAATATTATCTGTCAATTTCTCACTAGTCATTCCTTGATAAGAGTTTATTGTGTTTATTTGGTTTATTGTATCTTAATCTACAGTAAATCGGTAGGAAAACCGTAGATTAAGTTGAAGCCCCGGAGGGGGCAAGCCTATCTGGAAACTTACCTTTTTTTTCGATTGACTCCACTCCCTTATTCCTTCTCTTTCCCCTCCCCACTAGCTTTGGCTTGTCTCTGGTTCATTTGGCGCGATCGCGCCATCTGCTAATTATGAGCAGATGGATACAAATCACACCAAAAAGTGAGACGTAGCATTTAAGAGAGCAACTTAATGATGCACAAACAAAAAGCCTCCATGTCCCAATAAATGGTGTAATCCTTTATAGGCAGATATAACCTTAAGTACTCTTTCCAAGGAGTTAAACGAGTTACTTTCCTAAAAAAGCATTAAAATTTGTATTTATTTTTTAGATATCTTAAAAGAGCAGATTGCTCTTTTAATTGATAGCGTGGCGCACCTAAAACTAAGCCTTGCTTGACGTTTGCTTCCCGTAAAGCCTTTCTAGTGGAATAATAGGTGCGATTTTTTACAAATTGATATCTTTCTTGATGATTTTTCCAATAGTTACTACCAGCAGTGATTTCATCATCTACTTTTTCTTTCCAGTCTCCTGCTTGGTTATTTAGTTCATGTCCTTTCTGGCGAACCGTATTCTCGCTCGATTCGTTCGCAGAAACTTTTTGCGCTGTCTTCCTTAAAGCAGAAAGCATATCCTTCTTCTCCTGGAGCTAAATTTACCCAACCCAAGCCATCCATGATGACGCGATCGCGATAGTAACTCATTGCTTGTACTGTAGAATCTAGCATAACAAGATTCCCCTCCTCATCTCCCGAACAATATAAAAAACTAATCTTAACAACGTACCAAATTAACCAAAATCCTACAGGATTGATTTGCCTATTCTGTTTCTCTATAGATTGAATATGTAGAATTTGAGCGAACTCAGGTCCGTCATTGGGAAAAGGATAGGGGTATAAAGCAAATCGCACTAAACCTTGTGTTTCTTGTGCATAACTCAATTTGATAAAGGCTTCACAGTCAAAGTCAGCTTCTTCCCAAAAGCTAAGCCAATCAAATGTCCAATCTGTTGGCAAATCCTCCTTAGTAGCAGGTAAAAGGTGAGCTTGATCCAGACTTCCGGAACTGGTTTTTACTTTGACTGTAAATGAAGGTAGCAAATTGGAGTTTTCCATTTCGTATCGTTGATTAATATTTCCATTCGCAACTCCTCTTCTATACTTCCTTCCAGTTGATCCGCTTCCTTGAGTAATAAATCCACTGCCAGCCTAGTCAAAGATATTCTTGACTATTTAATGTATCAAGATACCCTAATCGCGCTTAAACCATCTCAATTGGAAAAACCAAGGTTAGTCGTTTTTTGCTTGCCCTTAATCAGCATTGTATTCCTATATTTTTTTGGCTATCTCCGGCGGGCTAAATTGCTTAACCCATTGGATAAAGATTTCACGAGCTTTATCTCCCCATTTCTCTCCAAAATCAGCGATCAAGTCCCAAAGTTGAGAGAATCGGTTTTCTAAGGAAAGCATTTGATTATTCAATGTTTTGCTTAGTTTCTGAGCTTCTTTCCTTGCTGTCACACCCAGACCTAGATAATTGATTGTAAAGGGAGGGGTGTGACACCCTCTATTCTTTTCTGTGTCTGCTTTTTGGGCGATTTCTTCTCCTTTGCGATCTAAGGCATTCAAGATGGTTAATCGATGGGGTGTGACAAGTTGATTTTGATCAATTTGATACAGTCTTACAGGTTTTCCATTGATTCTTTTCTGACCTAACGAAACTAACCGCAGCCCGACCTGATCGGCTATCATTCCTAATAGTTGAATGCCTGAAAGTTTCTGAGATACGTTTATATTAAAAAGCCTTTTTAAGCGATCGCGCTGCCTGTAACACCTTTCTTTGAAAGCCTTAACTTCCTCATCGTGGTGGCTAAAGGTTTTATCAGGATTATCAACCTCTAATAATTCAATCAATTTGATGTCTTGTAAAAGCCTTATTTTACCGCTATTGGTGCGAATATCAGGGAGAAAGGGAACTCCTTGGCTAAATTGATTGAGATGATGAAGCCATTGCCGTTGATCAAGAAACTTGGCAAGGTCAGGATTATTCAGGAACCAAAATAATTTTGTGCCGTTAAGCCATCTTCGATTATCCTCAATAACGGCATTAAGAACAAAATCCGAGGTTAGCTCAACTTCCGGTAGTTCCTGTTTGAGAAACGCTTTCTGCATTTGATGTTTTTCTTCCTCAGAGAGAGCGTTTTTATGGGAAAAATCCTCAGCAAGCTCTACAGGAATGTCCTGAGCATTGGCAATCGCTGCTGCTTCTTCCTCTTTTAGTTCCTGTTTTCCTTTTCTAAGGGCATCCCCGATATTAGTAGCATCGGGAGAAGATAGATCAATTAATTCGTGCCCTTCTTCAATCAACTCTTGCCGTAATTGCACTGCAAGCTGAGACAGCCCATAATTCCGGCGGGCTTTGACTTTGCCATAAGTTTCAAGATGAGGGTTATCCCATTTCCCCTCGTTCCGAATTGCTGTCAGTGCTTGGTAAAACTCCTCAAAATTACTGCTGTCGGGCGCGATCGCGTTGACGACATCTAGGATTGATAGCTCCTCATGAGCATTATTCCCAATATTTTGCTTAATAACATCGGGATCGAAGCTAGCCTCATCCTCATTAATAATTCCCTTTTCCTTGCACCAAATAACACGGGGAACTGGGTTTCTATTTCTTGCGAGCATTTGCCGGCAATCTTTGGGAGGCAAAACGCCATGAAAAAGTCCATAAACGGTATCAAAATAATCAATATCGATAGAGACTCCCATCCCCATAGAATTGGTGTGGATTAAGCAATCAGGGCGATTTTGTTCGATGCTATCATTGGGGTTATTAACCAAGGCATTGCCATAATCGGTTTCCGTTGTTTTTCCATCAACGCGATCAACTTTCTTTTTAGGGAGCCGAAAATTGATTAATCTTTCTAGTGTTTCCCCTTCCCGTTGGCTATCAACTGCAACACAAATCTTATCCCCATCTTCTAAGCTAAGTAAAATTTGCTCAATTACCTCATCTTGTTTTCCTGTATAGAATGCAACTCGCCACTGTTGTGGCAAAGCCTCATTAACAATAGTGTAGGTGGGTGCGGTCGGTGCAAGGGCTTTAATATAGTCAATCGAAACGTCGGTTAAGTCAGCATCACTTAAAACAACAGTTCCCCCATTGTTAAGACATTCTGGAATTTTATCTTGGAAAACTCGCAAGATTTGGGGACGTTGCTCTTTACAAGTAGAGGAAGCTAGGAGATGCTCAAAACCGGATTCACACTCATCAATAATAATGATTTTATCTTTCCAGTCGAGATGGGAAATTTTAAGCAAACTGTCCCAACATAAACCCATAGAGACATTATTAGAGAGCCTCCCCATATCATCGATCCAGTGAATATCCCACTCTACTGCTTGCCTTCTTCCTAAGGCTCTACGTGGTGTCAGAGAAATAATTTGTTTCCCCGTTTTTTCCCATAGTTTCTTAAGTTCTTTAATTCTCGTAGATTTTCCGGTCCCTTTTGCAGATATAAGGTTAACAATTCCACTGTCGGGAATGTAAGCGGAAAGGTCTGGAAGGTAATCACAGTTAAGCCTCAAATCGACAGGGTATGTTAAGCGGTTTATTTCTTTTTGCTTTTCTCTGATTCGCTGTTGGTAGGGAGATGGAATTTTGCTATAAGCATAAGGATCATTATTCCTAATGGCGCGATCGCGTAGTTCTTCTTTAATTTCCGCAGGCTCGCAACCACTGTGGCAGATTACTGAACCAGAGTCATGATGGATATGTAACGAGTCGTTAGATTGCCCGCTATGAACTGGGCATTTACAGGTAGCATACCCATCCCTTCCATTGGGATTGAAACCCTCTGTGTACCGGCTTGCAAAATATTCAAAGAGATTAGAAAACCCTGTTTGATTGTCAGTTTCTTTTAAGTTTTTATCCCTTTCCGCT
>JAHEOB010000337.1 GCA_018610095.1 Halothece sp. MAG | reverse complement strand
CATAGGCAACGACATCTCCCTTACTGAGGATTAACTTAATCGTATTGAAGTGAAAGTCTTTTCTCTGTCTAGCAACCTTTTGATGATGTTTTCCTAGTTGCTTAACCGCCTTTAGATGACGATTACTACCTTTTCGACGACGAGAGACTTTCTTTTGTAACTTTTTCAGTCTGTCTTGTCCTTTCCGGTAATATTGAGGGATTTCTACTTTTTCTCCTTCAGAAGTTACCAGAAAATCTGTAAGGATTCAGGTGTGACTGAAAGGAATAAGAGAAGGATAAGAACTATCCTCATCAGCAATCCCTTGCAAAGCCTGTTGAAAAAACGTGATAATCGAGCGTCCTTGAAGACGACAAGATTGAATCACACTCAATAAATTAGCCGTTTGCCTAAATCGTTCTAAACAACGAGAACCACCACTAACTTTTCGCTTGGTTACCGCCAACCTCAAGCAACGTTCGGCTAAATTATTATCTGGAGGGACGTAAGGATTTTCTAAGAAATACCACCACTGTGCCGCTTTGTCCCGCAGCGATCGCAATAAGTTCCCCGCTTGGTGACCAGCTAAGTGGAACCAGTTTTCAATGTCGGCTTTGACTCTCTCGGAAAATCCTTGGGCCCAATGTCGGTAAGAAATCCCGTCTTGATATTGTCGCCACAATCGGTGTTGCTTAAAGGCTTCATCAATTAGACTAATAAACGTTTCTGCAATCTGCTGATTATACAGACCTTTGGTCTTAAAAAGCCTTTGAAAATGACGACGCAGATGAGCCAAACATTTTTGTTGACCTCCTACCGGATAGCCATTGTAAACGCTGAAATCGTCACTAATCAGCACTCCCTGATAGGAGCTTCCCAAGCACTTTTCTAGCTCTTCACGGCTTCTGGTATCTCCAGCGTGGAATAGACAAAATTCTTCTCCAGCTAACACCCAAAGCCATTCTTTACTTCCCTTCACTGGCCATGGGGTTTCATCACTATGAAGATGGGGTGAGGTCTGATTAATCCAGCCCATTAACTGTTCTACACTGGGACGGGCTGCGGCTTCTACTCGTTCATTGATGGTGACGAGAGTACCTTGGCTAATTTCAATTTCACCGAGTTCCCATAACAGTTCTTGTTGTTTGTGGTAGGACAGATGTGCGTAGTTTCCTAACCAACAAAGGAATCCTTGTAATTTGAACCCTAGGTCTTGACCCGGGACAAACGTGTTTGGTAGTTCTCCTTGAGTGAGCTCTCCACAATGGGAGCATTGGCAGTGGTGACGCTGGTATTCTACGATTTCAATCGGTCGTTGGACTAATTGCGCGACTTGATAGGTTTCTACTTTCACTGCTTCTGAGTTTAGTCGTTGACTTCCACAGTGACCACAGGTTTCGGGGGGAGAAATTTCGTAGCGGTCCACTCTTCCAAATCCTTTTCGAGTTTTTCCTTGATGCCCGGGTTGTCCTCCTGGTTTCTTTTTAGAGGATTCTTTCTCTGATGAATGGGATGAGGTTACTGGTTTTTGCTTTTCGCTTTTTTTGAGTAAGTCAGTGGAGGGAGGCTTCGATGAGGTTTGACTGTCGAGATGTAGGCTAGTTTTCAGCCTGTCAATTTCTTGTTGGAGCTGGTTGATTTGACTCTGTTGACCCACGATGATTTCTACCAGTTTCTCTTTGGGCAACTGGTACAGCTTTTCTGCTTCTTGTGGGAAGTTCTGCTGGCTCATCATGGCTTTAATAGCTTAACTTGGTTTCTGTCTTTGTCAACCCCCTACCTGAATCCTTACTCATACTAATCTTTAAAAACTGCGCGATGTGGCGAAGCCACCGCCTTACAGGCATCGCGCCAAAACTTATTTCAAATTGATGGAGAATTACGATTTTCACCATCCAAACTGACTGGCCCAGCACCCGTTTGAATCAGCAATAATAAACCGCCAATTAAACCGATATTTTTTAAGAAGGCAATGATTTGATCAGGTTTTGCCCAAAAATCATGATATACCAGTGTTGTTGGAATTAAGAAAACAATTAAAATAATTGCTCCCCACTGCACTTTAAATCCTAATAAAAGAGAAATAGCTCCCACTAACTGAAAAACAATATTACCTATAAGTAAAACTGCAGGAATGGGTAATTCCATTTCTGTCATGGACTGTTTCGTTTGATTAAACTCTAGGAAATTACTAATCGAACCATAAAAGAAAATTAAACAAAGACAAATACGACCAAAAAGAGGAAGATAACGCGTGAATGACATTAAACTAATTGAATAACAATTTCCAAGGTAGCTTAAAATTAAACTATTGCATATTGATCCGTTTGTTTGGTTGCAACGCCTTGATAAGTGTAGCCAATTAATTCTGGTTCAGTTTCCAGCTTAAATGTTTCCACTTCAAGGGATGGGAAATATTCCGAAATCAGTGCTTTAATATTGCGATTGAGGTGACAACCATCGCCAATACATTTTTGCAACGGAGTCAAACGATTTTGCCATACCTGCACCTTGGAATTATCGCTTAAACCATGTTCAATAAACAGAAACTCTCCACCCACTTTTAAAACCCGACACACCTCACTTAATGCTTGATGAATATTAGCAATACTGCATAATGTCCAAGTACTAACTACTGTATCAAAGGAGTTATCGGGAAAGGGTAAAGCATCACCATTGAGGATTTTTGATTCTACAGGAAAAGCAGCATTGGCAATACGTTTTTGCGCAATTTTGTTCATCCCCTCATTCACATCCACAGCCGTTAGTTTTTCAATATGCTGGGGATAGTGTGCCACATTTAAACCTGTTCCAAACCCAATTTCTAATACTTGTCCCCTTGCATTTTGCAATAGCGTTTGACGGTATTGGTTAATCGTATCGCTTCCCATCGTCCAATCGACAATACGAGGAAAAAGATAGCGAGAGTAGAGATTCATCATTACTGGCTTCGCTTCCAAACAACAATCTGTTACTCTAGTATAGGCAAATCAGTTATAAAAAGGATTTTAACCTATGTCTGGTGCCGTTGCTTTTCTTGGAATCTTAATTGCTTATACGGTTCTTGCTTTAGGATTATATTTTGGCTTACGCGCTGCAAAAGTGCTTTAATGATTAATTAAGGACGGAGTTGGGAGATAACTCCTAACCGTCCTTGACGGTGATTCTATGATCGCTAGCAGGTTATAAGAGACTAAAATCCCGGGCGAAGGGTTGCTTTGTTGAGAAGAATTTTATCATTTTAGCGCGATGCCTGTAAGGCGGTGGCTTCGCCACATCGCGCAGTCATTAAAGATACGAATTAGCGCGATGTGCCCAAGGCACGGTCTGGGGAGAGATCGCGCTTTGAGCGAGATCGATTCACTGTCTGCTACTCTAGAATCAAATCTCTGAAATTCTGAGCAATCAATAATTATGAGTCAAACGCTAACTTTAGAACTAAGCGATGAGGATTATGCCTTTATTAAACAGCAAGCTGATGAAGCAGGGATGTCTGTTAATGAATGGATTCTTAATTATTTAGTTGAAAAGTCAGAAACAAGAACTCATGCAGAGAGACAAGAGGCGCGTCAACGTTTTCGCCATCATGCTGGTTCAATCAGTCTCGGTTTTGCAACAGGAGCAAATAACGAAAAGATTGACACTGATTTAGCCAGAGCCTACAGTAATGATTCAGATGAGGCAGACAGCTAAGTGTTATTATTAGATACTTCTGGTTTGCTCTGTTACCTTCATCAAGATGAACTTCAGCATCAGGAAGCTGTCCAATTGTTTAATCAAAGCAATTGGAGCTTAACTCATAGTTATGTTTTAGCAGAACTGGTTGCCTTGGCTCAAGTCCGAGGATTTCCACGTATCCCAACTTTAAATTTTATTAATGATTTAGTAGATCATCCTGATATTGAAATCATTTGGGTAAACGAGTCACTGCATCGAAAAGCAGTTGCCCTGTTAATGGCAAGAGAAGATAAAGCTTATTCTTTGTGTGATGCTGTTAGCTTTGTGTTAATGCAACAGCATAATCTAAGCCAAGCCTTAACAACGGATCATCATTTTGAACAAGAAGGGTTTCAACGTTTATTAACTAAATAATTTAACTAACTGCGATCGCGTTGGAATCCAGTGGGAGCGTGATCGCGATGAGAAAAGTCAAAAGTGGCGCGATGTGCCGAAGGCACGGTCTCCCTTTGGGAGACATCGGGCATTGATCCCCCCTAGCCCCCCTTAAGTAAGTGGGGAATCATACTCCATCATGTTTGGCAAGGCGCAATTAGAAAGGCAAAAGGCAGCGCGATCGCCTTGGAATCCAGTGGGAGCGCGATCAAGGATACTGGTAGGGTAGGATCAAATAAGACTTAACAAAGTCGTAAGAAGCCCCCTTTTTGAAAGGGGGGTTGGGGGGGATCAAAATGCATTATCTGCCTTACAACAAACGTTTGGTATCGAGAGCCAAACAATTGAGAAAAAACATGACTTTTGCTGAAAACAAGATTTGGTATAATTGCTTAAGAAATTTCCCATATCGGGTTTATCGACAACGCCCCCTTGATAACTTCATTGTTGATTTTTACTGCCCTAAGTTGAAGTTAGTGATTGAAATTGATGGCGCCAGTCACGACACTGAAAACGATCGCGATCGCGATCAAAAGCGAACAGAAATCTTGCAAAGTTATGGATTGAACGTCATTCGATTTAAGAATCATGAAGTGCTACATCATTTTACTGATGTCGTTGCTTTCATTGAGGGATTGATCCCCCCTAGCTCCCTTTAAGTAAGTGGGGAACCATACTTCATCATGTTTGTGAGAAATGGGTTCAGTTCAAACAAGCCGTAGTAGTCGCTACAACCGATTCCCCTAACGCATCTAAATCATAACCTCCTTCTAAGCCAAATAAAATATTAGAAGTGAGGGATAAACAATGTTGTGTTAACCGTTGATAGTCTTTAGGAAATAAGGAAATGTCTGCCAAGGGATCAGCCTGATTGGCATCATAACCAGCACTGACTAAGAGGAGATCAGGATTAAAATTGCTTAAAAAGGGCATCACCTGTTCTTCTATCAAGGGTTCATAGTTGTTCCAATCACTTCCAGGGGAAACAGGGAGATTAAGAACATTGTTGTAAAATCCTTTTTCATCGGCATTACCCGTTCCGGGATAGCAGGGAGATTGGTGAACAGAACAATAAGCAATCTCAGCAGCGTTTTCTACCAAGGATTGAGTCCCGTTGCCATGATGAACATCCCAATCTAAAATTGCGACACGGTTCACTTGCGGTTGCGTCAACGCATAATGAGCCGCGATCGCGCAGTTAGAAAATAGACAAAACCCCATGCCCCGTTGTTTTTCAGCATGATGTCCGGGGGGACGGGCTAATACAAAGGCGGGTTGATGACTGCTTAATACTTGATCGACACCATCAAACCAAGCACTGACCGCCAGTAGCGCGATCTCATAACTATCCGCAGAGACGGGCGTATCCATATCAATTCTGCCACCGCCTTTTTGGGCTAAGCGATCCACCCCTTGTACATATTCAGGCGTATGAAGTTTTTCAATCCAAGAAACCAAATTCTCCCGCTGTTGGCTGGGAGTGGGTTCACGCCATTCCAATTGCTCCTGGGAAAAAGATTGGGAAAGGGAATTAACAATGGCTTCCAGACGTGCTGGGCGTTCGGGATGACCATAGCCGGTCCGATGTTTGAGAAATTGCTCAGAATAAATAATTGGCAGCATGGTTAATGATTTTTCTCCCCATCTTCTATACTACTTTGCTACGCTGAAAAAGGAGAAATCACCTGCTGAGGGCTAATGCTACAACCTGCTCGTATTTCCAGAGTCTTACCAGACTCCATTGGTGAGGAATTAGGGTTTGAAGTGGGCGACGCGATCGTGGCAATTAATGGAGAACGTCCTCGTGACTTAATCGACTATCAATATCTTTGTGCCGAAGAAGAATTAAGCTTAGAAATATTAGACAAACACGGCATTACCCATTACCTTGAGCTAGAAAAAGATTATGACGATCACCTAGGATTAGAATTTGAAACCGCCCTGTTTGATGGACTCATTCAGTGTAACAATCGTTGTCCCTTCTGTTTTATTGATCAACAGCCCCCTGGCAAACGAGAAACCCTTTACCTCAAAGATGATGACTATCGCCTAAGCTTTCTTTACGGAAGTTATCTCACTCTAACCAATTTAAAGCCACGGGAGTGGGAACGCATTGCCCAAATGCGCTTATCTCCGCTATATGTCTCAGTTCACGCGACTGAACCTGACTTAAGAGCGCGTTTACTGAAAAATCCTCGTGCTGGAAACATTTTAGAACAATTGCAATGGTTTCAAGATAACCGCTTGCAAATTCACGCCCAAGTGGTGGTTTGTCCTGGCATTAATGATGGAAAACACTTGGAACAAACCTTATGGGATCTCGCTCAATTTCATCAGGGAGAAATGCCAGCCGTTATTTCAGCAGCTGTTGTTCCTGTGGGCTTAACCCGTTTCCGCCCTAACCAAGATGAACTCACCCCTGTCACAACAGACAACGCCCAAACCATCATTCAACAAGTGCAACAGCTACAAACCCAATTTCGACAACAACTGGGAACAAACTTTGCTTGGCTAGCAGATGAATGGTTTTTAATCGCTCGTCAGCCCCTTCCCCCTGAATCCCATTATGAGGACTATCCCCAATTAGGAAATGGTGT
>JAHEOB010000336.1 GCA_018610095.1 Halothece sp. MAG | reverse complement strand
GGAATCAGACGAGACAGAATTAAAACTTTGGGTTTAACCCCTAAACTCGTTAATCCTGCTAATTCAATCTCTTCTTCCAGTTGTTTTTCTAGACTATAAGCCTGATCGAGGACATAAACCACTTGACCCCCGGTATCAGGTCGCCCAAGAACGCCTTCCTGGGCAAACCAACCATGGATGGAAACTAAAACAATATTAAACACCATGGGAATACGGGACAAGAAGGCTTCTAAACTTTTGTTGTCAGGAGAATCAATCAGTTCATCCAGAATTTCCAGCGTTTCTTGGATGCGCCCAGCAGTATTTCCCCAACCGGGTTCAAACCCTAAATCTTGTAACTCGAAGCGGATATCTTCATAGGGCTTATCGTCAGGGAATTTCTCTACATACTTGATCGCGCGTTTAACTTGAGTGGAAAGTTGCTGTTGGTTACCAATCCGTCCATTGATTAATAGCGTAACCCCATCATAACTGTGTAGTCTTAGAAAATTATAAACCGCACTTAACCATTGGTTGGGGTCTTGGAAAAGTTTACTGGACATGTAGCGATTTAAAAAATCAACCCCACGTCCAATATTTTTTGGGTCTTTAATAATGGGAGAATAATCGTAGAAGGGTTGAAAGTCAATTTCAAAGATATCCCCTTGTTCCGGATGATAGCGATTGACAAAGCGATCGCGCACATCTAATAAATCTTGAATCGTGAGTGATTCCACTGTTAAATCATCCCAAATCCGATAAGTTTCTTGTTTGGCAATTTGGGGACGAATAATTAAATAGAGACTTTCTGGTTCAAGAATTAGTTCTTGAGTATAGTAAATTAATCTGCTTAAAGCAGAAGTTTTGCTATAATCCACTGATTTTCCTTGATCCTCACAAAAATGAGAAAAGGCATTTAAAATATCGTTGCGTAGTAAATATCGGTTATGACCTTCCCGACGCAGGAGATCAGTAAAGTTACGTAAGTCGGTTTTTTCCTTACTTTCGATAACAGCTTGAATTAATTCCGACATTAATCCTTCCCTATTGTTTCTAACGTCGCCAATAATACTCTGTTAAGCTACAAAAACTTAATAGAAAACAACATAGCTCTGCTTGCTTATAATAAGCAAGCCTTGAAATTGACGAACCTAATGATAACTCTTTACGAGACTTTGCCTCTTAAATAATTTTAATTGATTAGCTTGTCACTTTTCTGCTGTTTTCAATTTGGAAAGGATCAATTCACCAATCCACCAACCAACTATACCAGCTAAAGCAGCAGCAACGGTCAATCCTGCAAATTGCCAAGGTTGATTGACCAGTTCAGCAAATTCACTTTCCTCGATCATTAAGGCAGCACTCACTACTCCCACAATAAAGCCACTGCTAAAGAAAACAACATTTCCTAAAAACCGATTACGTTTCAGATGATAGTTTCCAAACCCAAAAACCACTGCTTCTGCTAGCGCTGTAGCAACTGCCAAATAAAATCCAAATAATCCAAAAACTGTAGAGCTTAGCGCGATCGCTATAATGGCAAATACCAACACTAAAGGCAATATCAGTAACGCCATACTCCCACGTCGCTGTAATCTAGCCATTCCCAAACAAAAAAGAAGCCCCCCAATGGGGGCCCAACAGATCAGTTCCATGGTAGCAGGAGCTAATCTTCCAATAACGAAAAAGGAGATTAGCATCCCAAGACTGATCAAGGCACTAAAGCGATAATCCCCTCTTTTCCAACGAACAGTCATGACGCCTTGTCCCTTCTCTTGCCCCGAAATTTTAGCAAATGGTGATTTTTAATTCGAGGTGGTTTGCTGTCGTCGTTTCATATCCACTTGTCTCATCATTTCGACGGCTTGTTTCCATTTTTGCTCCTTTTGAGCGCGATCGCGCCGAAAATTTTCTACAACCTGATCCAGTTGGTTTTCAGGTAATATCTTTTGTTTCTGTTGATGATGACTTAAGGTTGACATATAGCTTTTTTGTTTACTCTCTAAGAGGGTGTTTGAAAAGTATCCAGTGTTACTCAAAACGACCGCTAACCTATAGCAGTAAGGAATAATTCATAAGAGAAACAACAGTTCCATGGAATTAATCCTTTACTATTTCTATATGTTGTTTGATTTAATTTTATGCAGTTTCTCCTATCTGACTCCTAATGGCTATAGTGATGTAGATCGTGGAAAGTAGCATTCCTTCGTTCAACTTAAGCTAGGTCAAAGTAGCTTTTTCGACTTTTAAAACATCCTCTAACGGTTAGGTTACAACCTCACAAATCCCGACAACACTAATAAAACTAATATAAAACTAATATAAAACTCATGAATTTCTCACTCTGTTCAAGCTGTCCATATTTGAGATCGTTTGCTGGATTTGACGAACGGTTGTTAAAGCAGAATAGCTAACCCCTGCAGTTCCTTCTCCAGGATGAGTACAGTCTCCCACCAACCAAAGATGATGGATTGGGGTACGATTAGCAAATCCAAAGGGGCCAAAAGTAGAAATTCGTTGTCCTAAGCCTCCCACATAACCTGATTCACGAGCGGTAAAACGGGCAAATGTCCTCGGAGTTGCTGCTTCTTGATGAAGGATGGTGTCAGGGGTTAGGTCAAAGTAGGAACGGAGATGATGGATGGCGGTTTCCACATAATCTTGCTTGAGGGCTTCATATTCTTCTGGGGTTGGCGTCCACCACTTGCTAACATCAGTAAATGTCGAGGCGGTAATGGTAGCTTGTCCTTTTTTGGCGCGTCCATCTCCGGGTTGACTGACAGAGACAAATAGGGAATTTTTCTCCCCAACCACACCCTGATAATCATATAAAAATTGCAGATGCGGGGGACAGTTTTCAGGAATGGCACGACGATCCACCCCTAAATAAAGCACAAATGCCCCATTAGCAGGAGGTAATTGTTCCACTCGTCGTTGATATCCCCTTAAACAAATATGGGATGTACCAAAAGAATTATCAGGATGAGCTAATAACTTTAATAAGTTCTGTACCGTTACATTTGCCACCACAGCAGTCGCAGCTTCCTGCCAAGTTTCTCCGGTTTTCTCATTGCGAACTTGAATGCCGGTAACCTTTCCGTTCTCACAACGAATTGTGTCCACCTGATGACGGAGTCGTAAGCGACCCCCGTGTTTTTTTAAGCCTTTAACCAACTGGGTACTTAACGCCTGCATACTGTCGGTTAAATGCCATACCCCTTGCGGTGCTTGGGAAATCCCCAGCGCGATCGCGCCATATAAAGCGGCTGTTTCATCAGCACTGACTTGGGAATAGAGTTTTAACTGCATATCAAGGAAAGTGCGCAACCGTTTATCTCGATACAATCCCAACATTCGTAGGACATTCCCAACGGTGAGGAAAGTAAACGGTAAGGTTATTAACGTATCGGCACGTATAGCGGAAATCAGTTGCCAGCTATCCCAGAGGTTACGAGGAGGAATAACAGGGTTACGCTGTT
>JAHEOB010000335.1 GCA_018610095.1 Halothece sp. MAG | reverse complement strand
GATCGCGCTAATCATCAACAACCACCCAACGAACTTGTTTAAATTACTCTAAATCTTATTATGGCAACAATTTAATTATGGCTACTTTTTCTACTGAACAAAAACGCCGTATTTATGATCATTTACAACAAACTACAGAATTTGTTTCCGATCCCAATAATCGTTCTAATATGAGTAATCGGAAACAACGGATTCTGGAATATCTGGAACGGAGTCGCGGTTAAATTATGCGGTTAAATTATGCGGTTAAATTATGCGGTTAAATTATGCGGTTAAATTATAAAGTCCCTTAATTGCTATTGATATCAACGAGCACCTCGCCCATGCCGTTATTACAAAGGTGGAGGTGCTCATAGATAGGGTCAATTATTCCTGATTTTCTTCTTCTAGCTCACCGTCTTGGTTAGTAGTCGTTTCAGAAGAAGTAGTTCGGTTATGTTTATTTCCAGTCTGTTCGTTACTACTTCTGCTAGGGGAAGGGACTTCCTGTTTGGCAGTTACCCCACTACTAGTAACCTCACTCGCAGATTGTGTCGTAGTAAACGATTCAGATGATTCCTGACTAGACTGATTCTCAGTAGTAGATTGTACAGCACTGAACGATTCAGATGATTTCGGAGTAGATTGACCCTCAGTTGCAGTGGAATCTTCCATTAACCCTTGTTGATTCAACAGTTGCTTAATTTGTCCTGCCAAAGAGCTAACTTTATCATCTTCCAGCAAGCTATTCACCAAAGATAATCCACTGGTTGATAGCAATAATTTATTAATATCGCCCATGTTATTATTACCATCATTCGCACCCGGAAAAGCATAGATACGAGCATCTCCCAAAACCCCAGGCTGTGGTGCAAGAGATTTAGCAATAACCGGGAGTTGCTGAGCCAAATCGGGCCAAATGTCTTTAATTAACTGGGCTGTTCGATTAGCATTGCTTTCAGCATTTTCCGCTTCAATTAAGGCACGTTTTCCTTCTGCTTCTGCGAGAGCCTTATCCCGATTGGCTTGAGCAAGGGTGCGAGTGGATTCCGCTTCTAAATCCGCTGCTTCTTTAGACGATTCTGCCTGACGGCGACGACGGAATGCTTCCAATTCAACCACATTTTGTTCCGCAATTCGTTTTTGTTCCGCTTCTTGTTCCGCTTCAATGGCAGCAAGGCGTTGTTGCCGTTCCGCTTCTTCCACTGCCTTAGCCGTTTCCACACTAGTTTCTGATTTAGCCCGTTCTGCTTCTGCTTCCAACCGTTCTTGTTCTTTTCGCGCGATCGCGATCGCTGATTCTTCTTGAGCTGTTTTCGATTCTTGCTCGGCTTCAGCCACTTCTACCTTAGCCCGTAACCTAGCAGCATCAACTGCTTGTTGTTGTTGAATTTCAGCGGTTTCTGCTTCTTGTTTTTGATGCGCTTGAGACACTTGTAATTGTTTATTACTTTCCGCGATCGCGATATCAGCTTCATTTTGACGCTCTTGTTCACCTTGACGCCGTTGAATTTTTTCTTCTTCCACCGCTTTTTCTTGAAGAATTTGATTACGTTGGGTTTGAGTTGACTCCTTATCTTTTGCTTCTTGGATTTCCCGTTCTCGTTGAGCCTTCATCGACTCCACTTCTAATTGTTGATTTAACTTCGCTTCTTCTTGTTCTTTAGAAATGGAAAGACTTTGTTTCTCAGCATCCTTCTCTCGTTGTTCCATTTCCACTCGGGTGGTAAGTTCCACATCTTGTTTTTCCCGAATTGATTGTTGAATGGTTTCAGTGCGAGTGCGCAATCCTAAGGCATCGAAATAGTTGCTCTCGTTATAACTGCCACTCTCTTCAATTTCAGAAATGGCAATATTGTTGAGAGTGATGCCAATTTGCTTGAGATCAGGGGCAATGAGATTTTGAACCTCTTCTGCAAAGGCTAATTTATCGGAATCAATATCTGCTAAGGTTTTTTGTTTAGCAGCCGCCCGCAATGCATCATCAGCCCGAGTTTCTAAGGCTTGTTTGATTTTTGATTCCGTCACATGATTGCCACCAATGTCATTTTTCTCTGCCATACGATTAGCAGCTTGGCGCACATCTTCTTCATTTTCCTGGATACAAACATAAAAGGTCACCCGCATATTAGCACGTAAATAATCTTTCGTGCGTACTGCAAGGTCATCAGTGCGATCCACATTAATAAAATTCTCCACTAATGGCACTCGTGTTAATTCATGAAATCCAGGTAATACCAGACAGCCGCCATTAAGAATCACCTCTTTTTGCTTTTTAAACAAGCCACCAGTTCTCACAAAGGCTTCATTACTCGGGGTGATGCGATAAATCGATTTGTAGGCAAGGAGACTCGCAATTATTAACACCACAATCCCCACAACGATACTGGCAGGTAGCAGTAATCCGCTAGCAATGTCTCCTCCCGTTTGCGCTAAGCGAGGCTGTGTCGAGGAAGGTAACTCTACCAATTCCCGATTTGAAGTTTCATTATAATTCCCTAAATCCGTTTCTTGTTCGGAAATTAAACGACCTTCATCAACAATGTTCGGTAAAGTTTGTAAAAAAGTTAACCAAAATAGCATTAACCGATCTCCTTAATGAACATTCTGTGGGTTTTCAGGATTGGCTAGCCATTGTGCTTGATCGAGGCTATCTTTAACAATTACAAAATAGGTACTTTCTTCTTGATCAATAACCAAAACTTCTTGACCTCGAATGGGACGTTCTTGCGCCCATTCTGGGAGACAAGCATCAAGTTTCAGCAAATTTCCTGCTGGATCACGAACATTGACTTGTCCAAGTTTACCCTCACTTGTTAAAGGAATGTTACGTGAAAACACTGTCCCTGTACAACCTAACAGACGTTCGCTGCTAGCATCTTCTCCAAAAGACGCAAATAGCTTGCCGATACTCTGAGCAATCAAACCTCCCATATAGAGACTACTTCCCAGAGAAACCAAAAAAACAACACCTCCCCATCCCCAAAACCGTTCCGGAAGGGTTCCCGTGAATTGGCCAATGGCGGTATTGAGTAACCAACCACTTAAGCCCCAAAGGCTAAAATCAGTGGCTAATAATAAAAACAGTGGGGCACGACCAAAACCAAAAAAACTTAGTACGGGGATTTCCAAAACATCACTATCTGCGTCTTCCTCTCCGGCACCAGAAAAAATAATTAGGAAAAATAAAGCAATTCCAATCAGTAAAAAAATCCAGTAAATGAAATGGGCTGGATCAAAAAGCATGGTATCACTGCACTAGTCGCATGAATAAGCCTCCAGATATCAAGGGGAAGCTAATTTGGTTCACCTTAACATACATTAGAGCAAGCCTCCCTTTAAAAAGCTGAAATTAATGAATCGCTACTGTTGGCGTACTTGATAGCCAATATCAGAACGATAATAGCACCCTGAGAAATCAATTTGCGCGATCGCGCCATAAGCCCGTTCTGCTGCTTGATCAAAATCCTT
>JAHEOB010000334.1 GCA_018610095.1 Halothece sp. MAG | reverse complement strand
CATCGCGTGTTTCGTCCTGATTTAAGTGTGGTTGATGACAAGTTATATCGCCGTTCGCAATGGCAAAATGATGTCCCTGAGTGTGGGGTGATGCTGGTGGGAAGTTTATTACCTTGGCTGGTTTGGCAAAACTGGATTTTATTAACTGGTAGCATTTACACGTTAGTCTTTTTAGGTAGCGCGATCGCGCGAGGATTGGGTTATGGCCATCAACTGACCGATGCCACTCACCGCCAAGGGGAATTTACCAATCTTCCCAGTCAATGGCATGTCAATCGCCCTTATCACTGGCGACACCATTTTGACAATCCCCATGCTTATTTTTGTGGCACATTGACGATTGTTGATAAATTATTGGGAACCTCTTTGTCACTTAAGGGGAAACAAGTGGCGGTTACCGGTGCTTCTGGAACGTTAGGCAAAGCGTTATTGCAAGCACTGCGCGATCGCGGGGCAAAAGTAACCGCCCTTACCACCCAAGGGGATACGGTAATTCTGGAAGATGGAACGGCAGTTAATACGGTAACGTGGCAAGTTGGGCATGAAACCGATGTAGCAGAATTTCTGCAAACGATTGATATTTTAGTTATTAATCACGGCGTTAATGTCTTGCGCGATCGAAGCCAACAGGCAATTGTCACCTCATTTGAAGCCAATGCGTTTTCCAATTGGCGGTTACTAGAACAATTCCTGCAAACCGTAAAAACGGATCAAGATAAAGTACGTAAAGAAGTATGGGTCAATACCTCAGAAGCGGAAGTGAGTCCTGCCTTTAGTCCTCTCTATGAATTGTCAAAACGGACTTTAGGGGATTTGGTCACCTTGCGTCGTTTAGACTCCCCTTGTGTCATTCGTAAAATTATTTTGGGACCATTTAAGAGTCAACTTAATCCCATTGGGGTAATGTCAGGCAAGTGGGTTGGGAGACAAATTGTTAACCTTGCAGTTCGCGATGTCCGTAATATTGTTGTGACCATTAATCCCTTTACATATCTTCTGTTTCCTATCAAAGAGTTTTTTGTCTCCACCTATTTCCGATTATTTAGTCACAAAAATCAAGCGGTTTCAGAAAAGCGTAAACAGGTGAGTCAAGGGTGATTAATGCAAATAACTCCCCCCATGGGGGAGATAAAATGCCATCGTTTTTGATTTAGGAAGACCCCAGTGCTTCTGCACCAGCGACCACTTCTAAAATTTCTTGAGTAATGGTTGCTTGGCGAGCTTTGTTATAAGATATGGTTAAGTTATCAATTAGCTCTGTGGCGTTATCAGTGGCATTATTCATTGCTGTCATCCGTGCTGCGAGTTCACTGGCTGCTGCCTCTTGTAAAGCTCGCAACAGTTGGTTATTCACGTATAACGGTAACAGGGCATCTAAGATTTGTACGGGATCTTGTTCAAAGATCATATCCCGAGGAAAGGTTTGAGTGCGGGTTTCACTTTGGACTGTTTCCCGTTCCACCTCAAATTCTCCTCCCTTAGTCGTTAAACGAAAAATTTCGTCATCAGATACTTCCAAACCTTGCGGATCTAGGGGAAGTAAGGTTTGAATCACTGGACGATAACTCACTAGGGAAACAAATTTGGTGTAAACTAATTCCACCCGATCCACCGTTTCTGACAAGAATAAAGAAAGAAGTTTGTCAGCAATATTGGAGGCTTCATCAGCAGTAGGAATTTGGTTTAAGTTGGTATAACTTTCCTCAATAGGGGCTTTACGACGGGAAAAGAACTGATTGGCTTTACTACCAACTAAGACATACTTATAATCAATACCTTGACTTTCTAATTCTTGGGCGCGTTGACGAGCCCGTTTAATAATATTGGCATTATAAGCGCCACATAAGCCGCGATCTCCGGTTGCTACTACTAACGCAACCGTTTTTACCTCGCGAGTATTAAGTAAAGGGAGGTCAACATCTTCAAATTGCAGACGGGTTTGTAGATTGTATAATACCTGTGCTAACCGATCAGCGAAGGGACGAGTGGCACTGACTTGTTCTTGAGCGCGTCGTACTTTGGCAGCTGCCACAAGACGCATTGCTTCAGTAATTTTACGGGTATTTTGAACCGAACTAATGCGATCGCGAATTTCTTTTAAGTTTGCCATAGTTTTTCTTTTAATTCTCTGTTGGTGGGAATTGGGGGATTGATCCGAGACCATTCCCCCCTAATCAATTTACATCGAGGCTTTGAAGGTTTCCTTATATTCTGAAATTGCTTCTTTTAGCAGATTTTCTGCTTTGTCAGTCAATTTTTTCTCAGAATAGATTGCTTCACCAAACTCCGGCTTACTATTAGTAATATAATCTCGTAGCCCTTGGATAAAATCAGTTACTTTCTCCAGAGGCAGATCATCTAAATAGCCTTTAGTGCCAGCATAAACAGCGGCAATTTGCTCAATTACTGACAACGGCGAATTTTGGGGCTGTTTCAGCATTTCCCGTAACCGTTGACCCCGTGCCAATTGTTTTTGCGTTTCTGGGTCTAAATCAGAAGCAAATTGGGAAAATGCCTCTAATTCCGAAAATTGAGCTAAATCTAACTTCAGCTGACCAGCAACTTGCTTCATGGCTTTAATTTGGGCAGAGGAACCCACCCGTGAAACCGAGATTCCCACATTAATAGCAGGACGGTAACCGGCGTTAAACAGATCTGAGGACAAGAAAATTTGCCCGTCAGTAATGGAAATAACATTAGTGGGAATATAAGCGCCAACATCCCCTGCTTGAGTTTCAATAATGGGTAGCGCGGTCATACTGCCTGCCCCTAATTCAGAGTTGAGTTTGGCAGCCCGTTCTAATAAGCGAGAGTGGAGATAAAAGACATCTCCCGGATAAGCCTCCCGACCCGGGGGACGACGCAGTAACAGTGATAGTTGACGATAGGCTTGCGCTTGCTTGGTTAAATCATCATAGATAACCAAGGTGGATTTGCCTTGGTACATAAAATGCTCTGCCATGGCAGCCCCAGCATAAGGAGCAAGATATTGTAAAGTTGCCGGGTCACTGGCATTCGCAGCGACAACAATGGAATAATCCAATGCCCCTTTTTCTTCAAGAGTATTTGCAATTTGCGCTACCGTTGAGGCTTTTTGACCAATAGCCACATAAATGCAAATGACATCCTCATTTTTTTGATTGAGGATGGTATCCATGGCAATGGCAGTTTTACCCGTTTGACGGTCGCCAATAATTAGCTCCCGTTGTCCCCGGCCAATGGGAATCATGCTGTCAATAGCAGTAATGCCGGTTTGTAGCGGTTCATTAACGGACTGACGAGCAATAATACCAGGGGCTTGCGATTCTAGTAACCGAGTGGAATCCGTTTTGATTTCGCCTTTGCCATCTAAAGGACGAGCTAAGGGGTCAACAACACGACCTTTTAGTTCTTCTCCCACTGGAACCGAGGCAATCCGTCCTAGTGCCTTAACGGAACTACCTTCTTGAATGCCACGACCATTTCCCATTAACACCGCACCAACATTATCTTCTTCTAAGTTGAGTGCGATGCCAACCGTGCCATCTTCAAATTCCACTAATTCCCCGGCCATGACTTTATCTAAGCCATAAATCCGGGCAATACCATCGCCGACTTGCAGAACGGTCCCCACATTGGAGACTTGGACCGTTTGGTCATACTGTTCAATCTGGTCGCGAATAATACTGCTAATTTCGTCTGGTTTGATACTAACCATAGTTAAAAATCCTTAATGTCATCAAAATAGATTGTTATGCCGTTGTAGTTTCTAGGCTAAGACCCATACGCCGGAGTTGCCCTCTTAAACTGGCATCAAGCACTTGTGATCCCACCTTAATCACCACGCCACCAATTAACTCAGGATCAAGGGAGTTTTCTAGCTCCACATTGCTGGCATTGGTCATTGCTTTAACTTGTTCGCAAACGCGATCGCGCTGAGATTTGTTTAATTCAGTCACCGAGGTAACTTGCGCTAAAACGGTGGAGGTCCGTTCCCGTACCAGAGCGAGAAATTGCTCTAAAATACCAGTCAAGAAAGCCGTGCGTTTTTTATCTACCACTAACTGCAGAAAATTCACCATATACTTATGGATGTCATCGCCAGCAATGCGTCGTAATACTGCCTTTTTATCCTCAATCTGAATCACAGGATTCCCCAGAAACTGCTGAAGTTCCTGTGACTCTTTTAAGACTGACAGCAGAGACTTGGCATCATTCCCAAACCGTTCGATCAAGTTTTGAGAATCCGCCAACGACATCAACGCCTCAGCATAAGGTTCGACAATTTCGGCACTCATTAACGTGTTTTGTCTCATCGCTCGCCTCCTAATTGAGCTAGGGAGCGGTCAATTAATTTCTGTTGAGCGGATTGATCGAGGCGGTTTTTGAGGTCAGATTCCACTTTTTGCAGAGCTAATTTGGCAATGTACTGTTTAATTTCAGCCACTGCCCGCTCTCGCTCTGCATCTAAATCTTGAACCGCTGCCTGTTTCATCCGCTCCACTTCTTTGGCATTTTCTTCCAAAATGCGGTCTTTGGCTTTTTGCGCACTTTCTCTGCCTGATTGACGAATTCGCTCGATTTCTTGTTGGGCATCGGCAAGCTTTTGCTCTGCTTGTTTTAACTCAGCAGCAGCTTGTTGGGCACGTTGCTCGGCATCGGTAATTTCTTGCTCAATTTGGGATTTGCGATCAGCAAGTTTAGTGCCCAAAAATCGACGACCAAAGAAAAATAAGATTGCGATAATAATCGCTAAATTAATCAGGTTGGTATCAAAAATATCAAAGTTTAGTCCAAAGCCTTCCTCGACCGCTTCAGTTGCTTCTGCAAGGAAAAAAGGAAACATCCCCATCATCGCCATTTATCCTTAATTTTACTCATTTCATTATTCCTGTTAAAAGAATGGGGTAACTCCCATTTTAGAACTAGCGTTTTGCTAATTCTTTGCCCACTAACTTTTCTAGAATTTGGCTACTGAGGGTATCCACTTGAGATTCTAGGGACTGGAGAGCTTCTTTTTTTTGTGCTTCAATTTCGGCAGTCGCTTTTTCGCGTTCTGCTTGTACCTCTTGTTGAGCCTGAGCAAGATTTTTTGCTGCTTGTTCTTGAGCCTCTGCTTGGGCTTGGGCAATCATTTCTTGCGACTCGCGACGAGCTTGCTTGATTTGTTCCTCAAATTGTTGGGCAAGTTCTTCTGACTTTTTCGAGTTTTCTTGGGCTTGGTTCAGGTTTTGCCGAATATATTCTGCCCGATCATCTAAAACACGAGTCAAAGGCTTGTAGAACAAGATATTCATTAATACCACCAGAATCAAAAATTGCAAAGCAATTAAGGGTAACGTGGCATCAAAATCAAACAGTCCCCCTTCTTTACTCGTTTCTACCGCTTCCGCAGCCAGTAATATCATCTGATTGATCATTTTTGAGATGGTGATTGTCGTCTTTTACTGCAATCTCAATCAGGAGGATGGGAAGATGCCCACCCTCGCAGGTTTATGATTTATGAGAAGGGGTTAGCAAACAGTAAAACCAGCGCAACTACTAACCCATAAATGGTTAACGCTTCCATAAACGCTAAGGATAGTAGCAGCGTTCCCCGAATTTTCCCTTCTGCTTCGGGTTGACGGGCAATCCCTTCTAATGCTTGGCCCGAGGCATTTCCTTGACCTAAGCCAGGACCAATGGCAGCTAAACCAACCGCGAGCGCAGCAGCAACAACAGAAGCAGCAGCAGTTAAAGAATCCATAATTGTTTTCCTCTTAATATGTGATCAGTTTTTACGTAACAAATGTGAACTGATAATGATCCGTGCCAACGGACCTATTAACAGCATTGTCATGAAATGGCAATTTAATCAAGAGTCATGACTAAATTACCTATTCTTCTTCACCGTGTTCGAGAGACTCACCAATGTAAGCTCCCGCTAAGGTGGCGAAGATCAATGCCTGAATGGCACTGGTAAATAGTCCCAACGCCATCACTGGCAAAGGAATAAATAGTGGAACTAGTAGCACTAATACCGCAACCACTAACTCATCCGCAAGAATATTACCAAAAAGTCGGAAACTTAGGGAAAGTGGTTTAGTAAATTCTTCGAGAATATTAATCGGTAACAGAATCGGTGTCGGTTCAATGTATTTTTTGAAATAACCGATTCCCCGTTTACTAATCCCCGCATAAAAATAAGCTAGAACCGTTAATAATGCAAGGGCAACCGTTGTATTGATGTCATTGGTGGGAGCCGCTAATTCACTTTCAGGAAGTTCAATGATTTTCCAAGGAAAAAGGGCTCCTGACCAATTTGCTACAAAAATAAACAGGAACAAGGTTCCAATAAACGGCACCCAAGGGCGATATTCTTTTTCACCAATTTGACTTTTAGCAATGTCGCGAACGAAGTCTAGGGCATATTCTAGAAAATTTTGAAGCCCACTGGGAACTCGCTCTAGATTACGAGTGCCTAAATATGAGGTGATTAACAGTAGGGCAATCACCACCCAGGAGGTAATAAACACCTGTCCGTGAACGGTGTAGTTACCAATTTCCCAGTAAAAGTGTTCCCCCACTTCTAGTTCTGCTAGGGGGAAAGCAGAAGTGACGTTTAGACCGTCGAAGAATGTCATGGAGCAAATTTCCCCGTAATGAACAGTAATCGTTTACCTCCAGTGAGAATTATTCCCGTTGGGGAAAAAGCGTGGTTTGTACCACGTAAACAATAATGGCTGCTTTATACGTCATAAACCCCAAAAAAACGGGTAAGATTGCAACTCGTTCCAGTTGGGTCGCAATAATGATTACACCAACAAAAATCACCAAGCGACCGCGACCTAAACTCATTCGCCTAACGCCTAACCCTTCAATATCCCGTGCTAAGCGACGGAAATATAACAGTCCAGCACAAGCACCAAGCAAGTAATTGAGGGCTGTATTGAAGGAGTAACTCAGCCAGACTGACACAAAAATAATGATTGTCAACCCCAGCATCATTACAAATAGATTCCGTTGGAGTTGATAAAACTCCGTCATGGAACGATCCGATTCGGTTGATTCTGAATCGGGGTTGGCAGTGGTGTCAGTTGTCTCTGGTAATGTCATGGCGACACTAAGCTGAGTTTAGATAGAGGTTTAATGACGTTTTCAAACAAACCACGAGAAATCATATCACGTTGAAGTAACAATTCTTTAATTTTAAGTGGAATTTTGTTGTCAATGAGTTGGTGTTAAAACAATCAGTCGTTGCTGATGCAGCGATCGCGCTACCTCAATTCCGGTTCCAGTGGCTTCTAAAAGGTTTCTAAGGGATTGCTTTGACGATTGATTTTGGTCAATGGCTTGTAATAGTTGAAATTCGGATTCTGATAAGCTGACCAGCTCATAATCGGCGTTAAAAAGGGTGCGACTTTCCCAACCTTCCATACAAGGATGGCGTTCTGGAATCGCTGCTAACAAGTCCGCATCGGTTGACCAATCCCACTGAGGCAACGGGGGTTTCGATAAGAACAACTCATAGTGGGTTACTTCGGGATCCAGTAATTCAATCAGTCGGTACTGCTCGCGCTCACTAAGTTGTTTAGCTTGTTCCAGTAACTCGGGAGCATTTCCCAATAACCGTTCTAGTTGCCAAAATTGGGGATTAGAAAATCCGACAAACGATAAGCCAGAGGCCGCAATTAAATCAAATAAGGTATTAATGTTGTAGTCAATTTCTTGGGGATGGAGAT
>JAHEOB010000333.1 GCA_018610095.1 Halothece sp. MAG | reverse complement strand
CGGATTAAAAATGGAATCCCTTCTGATTCTAAAATTTCATATTCCGTAGGAATGGGTTTGAGGGCTTGTGATTGGGTTGCTTTTTCAGTTGTTGCTGCAACCGTTTGCCAGAATGCTTCAGGAAGTAAAATCATAGCTTTGCGTATTAATAATGATTAGACTGTCGATCCATCGCCAATCCGATGATACAATGAGCAAGGTTTATAGACTTTACATTTCTTAATGGTTTAAAATCAGTCATGAACGAACTGCTGCAAGCCGATATCTGAATTGAAGCTTTCTCAGGGTTATAAAACGGTTTTGCGAACTTATGTGGCAAGATGAAGTTGACTCGATTTTTTGTTTTGTTTTGAAATAAAGGTTTTGATTAACCTTTTCAACCTGATTCATTATTCTATTGGAGGATCGAATTTCAATGAACCAGTCTCAGAGTCGGCAGAAAGCCTTAGTTACTGGGGCCAGTAGTGGTATCGGGAAAGAAACCGCCCTCGCCTTAGCTCAAGCAGGCGTTGACCTAGCTTTGGTTGGACGCTCCCAAGAGAAACTACATCCCGTGGAAAAGGCAGTCAAGGAACATGTTAATGCCCAATCTTACCTGATTGATTTAGCTGATCTGGAAACAGTAAAAGACAATATTAGCACAGTTGTAACTGATTTTGGGGGCGTTGACATTTTAGTTAACAATGCTGGCATGGGCTATACTAACCCCTTAGCCGAAACCCCACTCCAAGACTGGCAACAAGTGCTAGATTTGAATTTAACCAGTGTCTTGCAGTGTATTCAAGGGGTTTTGCCAACCATGCGCGATCGCGCTAAGGGAACGATCATCAACGTGGCTTCGATTGCTGCCCATAATCCCTTTCCCAGTTGGGGCGCTTACAGTGTCAGCAAAGCTGGGATTATTACCCTGTCTAAGGCACTTTCTGGGGAAGAAAAAGAAAATGGGATTCGAGTAGTCACGATTACCCCTGGGGCAGTTAATACCCCGCTTTGGGATTCCGAAACCGTCAATATGGAGCTCGATCGCTCCGCCATGCTGGATCCGAAAGTCGTTGCTCAAACCATTGTCCAAGCTGCTTTACTTCCCCAACAAGCAGTAATTGAAGATTTAACCCTGATGCCCAGCGCCGGTGCCCTCTAACTGGTTCAGGGTCAATACGATGCAGACTCAGTAAGGAATTTGATTCTTAAATTATGACAACTGGTTCATCCAACAGTTCCATGCCCAACGGTTCAGGAAATATTCATAAAGAAGTCTCTGTTAATAGTGCTCGCTCCTTAGAAGCAGCTGTCAAAAAGGAGGGAGATAGTAACCAACCTCAAACTGAGCAAATGATGGAGGCTGTCAAAACGCTTATCGCAGGGTTAGGAGAAGATCCAGAACGAGAAGGGTTAAAACGAACTCCCCAGCGCGTTGTGGAGGCAATGCAATATCTAACCCAAGGCTATCAAGAGTCTCTGGAAGAGTTGGTCAATGGGGCAATTTTTGATGAGGGGCATAATGAAATGGTGCTGGTGAGAGACATTGATGTGTTTAGTTTGTGTGAACATCATATGTTGCCCTTTATGGGGAAAGCTCATGTTGCTTATATTCCTAATCAGAAAGTGGTGGGGTTAAGTAAGTTAGCCCGCATTGTAGAAATGTATGCCCGTCGCTTACAAGTACAAGAACGTCTCACCCGCCAAATTGCCGAGGCGATTAACACTATTCTTGAACCCCAGGGAGTTGCTGTTGTTCTAGAAGCCACCCATATGTGTATGGTGATGCGAGGCGTTCAAAAACCGGGGTCTTGGACAGTGACAAGTGCCATGTTAGGAGTATTCCAAGATGATCAAAAAACCCGAGAAGAGTTTCTGAATTTGATTCGTCATCAACCTAGCTTTCACTAACCTCTGTCACTGTGCAGGTGAGCCTTGCCCACCCCTAGCGATACTGTTGTAACCAATGGGTTAATTGTTCCACCGACACCCGAGGGGAGGGGCGGGGTAAACGCTGCTCTTGATTGCCCACAGCACGGGTTAAGACAGGGACTTCATATTGATAGGCTTGAAACCACTCATGACAAGTAGTAATATCCCGTATTTCTAATTCCAAGGGAAATGCTGTGATTTGTTCTAATTTTTCCTGAAGCCCTTCACATAAATGACAACCGGGTTTGGAATATAAAATTAGGTGCATGGTGTCTCATCAAATGCCTGATTACTGATTGGAATGTTAAACTAAACCGTAGTGAGGAATCCACCAACCAGGAGTTCTTCACAGACGGTTTCACTAACTGCCCTGTCATCGAAGTGGGTCGAGCCCGCTTTTTTTATTGTTTGTCGGTCGAATCATGACTCATCCTTTGATTCCAAAAATAACGGAAATTGCAACCCCAATTGCCGCTGACTTGGGCTTAGAAGTGGTTGAAATTGTCTTTTTAACCAATCAAAAGCCCCCTGTATTACGGGTCGATGTTCGCAATCTCCAAGGGGATACCAGTTTAAATGATTGTGAACAAATGAGTCGCACCTTAGAAGCACAATTGGATGTGGAAGAGATTATCTCTGATGCTTATGTGTTAGAAGTCTCTAGTCCCGGTGTCTCCGATCAACTCACCCGCGATCGCGAATATGTTAGCTTCAAAGGGTTTCCAGTTCTGGTCACCACTGATCCTCCCTACAAAGGCAAACCGAAATGGCAGGGAACACTCAATCGTCGCGATGAAACCACAGTTTATATTAATCAAAAAGGACGGTTGATCAAAATTCCCCGTGAGGTGGTGCAGATGGTGCAACTAGATACACCTTCTTAACAAAGCAATTAACAATAAAGGAGATCAATATATGGCACTCGTCAATTTACCTGGTTTAAGCAAAATGATTGACGATATTAGCGAGGAACATAATTTACCGGAAAGTGCCGTTAAAGCTGCGCTACAAGAGGCACTTTTAAAAGGGTATGAACGGTATCGACGCGCCCAAAGTTTAGAACAGAGTGATCAATTTGGTGATGACTACTTTGATAACTTTGAAGTTCAATTGGATGTCGAAGAAGAAGGATTTCGGGTTCTTGCGACAAAAGAAATTGTGGAACAAGTAACCAATAAAGATCACCAAATTGCCCTGCAAGAAGTAAAGGAAGTGGCAAGTGAAGCAGAACTAGGGGATTCGGTGGTGCTAGATGTTACGCCGCAACAAAAAGAATTTGGTCGCATGGCTGCCATTCAAACTAAGCAAGTGCTGCTGCAAAAACTACGGGATCAGCAGCGTCGCATGATTCAGGAAGAATTCCGTGATTTAGAAGAAACGGTTTTACAATCCCGTGTCATTCGCTTTGAACGGCAGTCAGTGATTATGGGGGTTAGTAGTGGTTATGGTCGCCCTGAAGTGGAAGCAGAACTCCCTCGCAAAGAACAACTCCCCAATGATAATTATCGAACCAATACGGGATTTCGGGTGTTTTTGAAACGAGTACGGGAAGGAACCTCTCGCGGACCACAATTAATTGTCTCTCGGGCATCTGCGGGCTTGGTGGCTTATCTGTTTGAAAATGAAGTTCCTGAAATCCAAGATGAAATCGTCAGAATTGTTGCCGTCGCGCGGGAAGCCAATCCCCCGTCCCGTCATTTAGGGTCTCGGACCAAAATTGCTGTGGATACCCTCGATCGCGATGTTGATCCCGTTGGGGCTTGTATTGGGGCAAGAGGATCGCGGATTCAAGCAGTGGTCAATGAATTACGGGGCGAAAAAATTGATGTGGTTCGTTGGTCTCCCGACCCAGAAATTTATATCCAAAATGCCCTGAGTCCTGCCGAAATTGAACGTGTCGTGTTAATGGATACGGAACAACGTCATGCCCAAGTCTTTGTTCCTCAAAATCAATTGAGTTTAGCCATTGGCAAAGACGGTCAAAATGTTCGCCTTTGTGCCCATCTCACCGGTTGGAAAATTGATATCAAAGAAGTGAAAAAAGATGAAGAAACCGCCGAACCTACGGAAGGGGAAACGGTGGAAGAAGTGCCCCCTGATGTGGGCGATACGATTGAGGCTCAAAGTTCTCCCCTAGAAGTTAAGATAGATGATTGAAATCCTATAATGAGGGAGGATAGCCATGGCAACTGAAGTCATCGAAAATCCTGGCGTTCAAACTGTCGAGAAACAGGAGACGGTTCAAAAACATGCCCCCCGTTACCGCGTACTGCTTCATAATGATGATGTTAATAGTATGGAGTATGTGGTACAAACGCTGTTGCAAACAGTTCCTAGTTTAAGTCAACCCCAAGCGGTTGATATTATGATGGAAGCTCATAACTCAGGAATTGCCCTAGTGATTACCTGCGAACAAGAACATGCAGAATTTTATTCGGAAATGCTAAAAAGCCATGGGTTAAGCAGTACCATTGAACCAGAAGAATAGTTCATGGTTGCACAACTCCTTGGATAATCAGTATATTCAATTTTTACCCCATCCAGTTATTCAACAAATTGCAGCCGGGGAGGTAATTGATTCTCCGGCTGCTGTGATCCGTGAGTTAGTGGAAAATGCACTCGATGCGGGAGCGGATCGGATTACAATTTCCCTGAATCAATCATTATCTTGGATTCAGGTGGCTGATAATGGGAAAGGAATGGATTTAGAAAATTTACGCTACTGTGCCTATCCCCATACGACTAATAAAATTTGCTCCCTTGCTGACTTACAACACATTACCACTTTGGGGTTTCGGGGAGAGGCATTACACAGTTTGACCCAGGTTGCAGGGTTAGAAGTAATGAGTCGTCCCCGTGATCAGCAAGTAGGGTATGCCATTACCTTTCAACAAGGGGGAGAGATTCTGCAAGAACGCACGATCGCGCTTGCTCCAGGAACGATTGTAACGGTCTGGGATTTGTTTGCCAATTTTCCGGTGCGTCGTAAGGCGTTACCGAAAATTTCCCAACAATTAAAAACCATTCAAACCACGATTTATGAGATTGCCCTAGCTCATCCTTATCTGACATGGCAACTTTATCACGGCAAGCGTAAATGGTTATCTCTGGCTGCTGGGAAAACACCGCGACAACTTCTCCCCCAGATTTTGTCTCAGTTTAATGAGCAGGATTTCCAATACCTATGTCGTGATCTCCATCTGCAACAAGCCAATACCCCTTGCCATTTAGAATTAGTGGTGGGATTGCCCGATCGCGCTTCTCGGGGGAAAAATGATTGGATGAAAATTGCCATCAATGGGCGTTGTGTTCGTTTACCGGAATTAGAACAAACCATTGTTTCGGGGTTTATGGGAACCTTACCGCGCGATCGCTATCCCATTTGTTGGCTGCATCTCCACACTGATCCCAGTTTCATTGATTGGAATCGCCATCCCACTAAAGCCGAAATTTATTTGCAACATCTGGGATATTGGCAAGAACAAGTATCTCAAGCCCTAAGGGAAGTCTTACGTCTCAATCCCACAACTATTTCCGAAACGGCCCAAAATCGTCGGGTGCAAGAACTTCTCAAAGCGGGGGAAGCCCAAGGAAGTTATGTTCTCTCCGATCCACTGCCATCATCATCGGAGAAGGAATTCAGTTTATTATCTCTAAGCGCGATCGCGCAAGTTCACAACACCT
>JAHEOB010000332.1 GCA_018610095.1 Halothece sp. MAG | reverse complement strand
CCCGAAATTAAGGCACTCATCCAAGAGGCACGATGACCTCGACGTAAATAAACTAATGCAACTGGTATGGGAAATAACAGTCGTAAAAGAGGGCCTGGTGGAAAATAAAAATTAATCAACCAAATTAAACTGGCTGCGCTTGCTAAAAAAGCAGTTTCCACCATGACCAAGGCATTTCCCCCTTCACTGGGACGGAAACTCATAGAGGATGGTTGTTGTTGTTCATCTTCCAAATCCACCCAATTTAGCTCTGAGTTTTCAGAGTCGGGATCATCACGTGCTGAGGGATCAATCTCTTCAGGAAAATGATTCATTGAGGATTACCACAGGCAGTATATGGGATTGACCTGAAAATCATAACTTACTCCTCTAGAGAAGCAGAGGAAAGAACTTCCTCTAACGCGACTAAATCAGGAATATGTAAGGTATGATGTTCTCGCTGAATCAGTTCTTGTTTTTCTAATTTGGCAAGCACTCGAGTAACGGTTTCCCTGGCTAATCCACTGAGACTACTCAGTTCTCGATGGGGAAGATTGGGAATATCAATGCCTTGATGGGTTGGCTTGCCTTGTCCTTCCGCCAAAAAGATTAAGACGTCTGCCACCCGAGAGACACTATCGGCTTCTCGAACTCGTAAGCGACGATTTACTTGACGGAGACGTCTTGCCATTAACTGCGAGAGGCGAATCCCTGCTTGAGGTTCCACTTGCAAAATTTGTAGAAAGTCCCCTGAGGGAATACTACAAATGCGAGTCGGGGTTAGAGTAATCACATCTGTGGAACGGGGAACTTCATCCATCGCTGCCATTTCCCCAAACACTTCACCTGTGCCTAAGATGTTTAAGGTAACCTCTTTGCCATCTTTATTATAGGTTCGGATTTTAACCCAACCATCAATAATGAAATAAACGGATCCTCCCCAATCATTTTCTAATAAAATGACTTGATTAGCAGGGTGGTTACGAGAGACGATATGAGAGATGATTTCTTCTAAGGAATCTTCTGGTAATCCCTCAAAAAACATCCCAGAGGACAGCAGTTGGTCTAATTCTGCTTTAATATTACGAGGTGCTGTAGTTGATTCTTCCATATCTCCAAAAATAACTCGATTCAGTACACCTAGTTTAACTTTTAGCTGTGATCAGGATGGAGTTAATTTTAAACTTTGTCAAGGATTTATTTTGTGACTGCAACAAAGACTGTAGCGAGTATCTCCATGTTGTTTGCTGCGAATGCTTTTTGGTCTGACCACTCTGTAATTCAAGTTTTAACGGCTTCAATGCGCGATCGCTGCTGTGTCGGTTCAATCCCTCTCCATCCGTCACGATAAACTTTGATTAGGAAATAGGATCATCCTAACGGGACTTAGACAAAAATGCTTGTTCAATTCGGTATAAGCTCTGCTTTACCGAGGGAGGATGTCACTAATGTCCCGCTAGGCTTTGCGAAAGAAAAACGACTTATTGTGAGGTTTCTTCAGTAGGCGAGGGTTCTTCAGTAGCCCCCGAGATCATTTCTTCTGCTGCTTGTTCGGCGGCTGCTTCTGTGGTTTCTGTTGCTTCGGTTTCCGTTTCAGGTTCAGGGCGGCTAGCAACCTCCGTGGCAGGTTCAGGTTTAGCAGCAACTTCAGGGGGATTTTCCACCTTCAAGGTTAAAAAACGAATGACATTTTCACTAATTCGCATCTCTCGCTGTAGCGAGTCAATGACACTGCCATCAATGCGATAGTTCATTTGAACGTAGATACCATCATTATGCTTATTATTATTGGTATGAATGGTATAGGCAAGTCGCTTTTTGCCATGATTTTGAATTTTAATGCTTTCTGCACCCCGACTGTTTAAAAAGTCCTCATATTTTTTCACTTCTTGGGAAACCTGATCCTCAGTAATGTCAGGGCGGATAATGTACATGGTTTCGTAATTATTAATCATAATAGAACTCCTTGTGGACAAATCAATGGCTTGCAAGTCACTGCTCAAGACGAACAAGCAAGGATTAACCATTGTACTATGCGTCGTCCTCAGATGGCTAGCATCAGTTAACTTTTTCTACTTCATCTGAAAAGGTAATCTGATTGGACTGATATTCTAGCGGTTCAATATGAATTAAAACCCGTGCCGGACCAAAATACTCTTTGAGCTGGGCTTCAACCGCTTCCGTAATGTTGTGGGCTGTTTCCACATCATTACTATCTACTACCATGTGCATTTCAATAAAAACTTGTCGCCCCACGACTCCTCGGGAAGCAATATCATGACAGTTGATCACCCCAGGCACTTTCATTGCCGTCCGATTAATGACTTCGGGGGGAATGGCAATTTCATCCACCAGCCAAGGAAGATTGTCTCGCAGTACCTCCCAACCACTTTTTAAAACCAGTATGGCGACAGGAAACGCAAGGATGACATCTAACCATTGTAGTTCGGGAATATTCCACAACTCACCCAATCCCATGCCAGCTAATCCTGCAATGACTAAAAAGGTAATCCAAATATCCCCCATGGTGTGTCGAGAATCCGCTAATAAAATGGGGCTATCGAGTTTCGTACCGACATGACGTTCGTAAAAGGCAACAAAAATATTCACCGCCAAAACGATCATCAAAAACGACACTTGCCAATAATCTAATAAAATCGGGTGGACACCTTGCAGTAATCGTTCCATAACCCCTTCCACCACTTCAAAACAGGTAATGCCTAAAAAGGCAGCAATTCCTAAAGCCCCAATGGCTTCAAATTTTTGGTGGCCGTAAGGGTGTTCCCGATCGGGCTGGGGGGAGGCAAGTTGATTACTCACTAAGCCTAAAACATTATTGGCGCTGTCGGTAAAACTGTGCAGGGCATCGGCTTGCAAACTTAACGAGCCCGTGACAATCCCCACCACTAATTTTAATACCATTACCAATAAATTAAGGATGAGGGTAATGATGAGAACGCCACGAATTTGAGGACGGTTATCCGTATCACTCATGAACCATACCAAATTTCAGAAACTTGATCCGCGATCGCGCTGGCTTCGGCAATCGTATTACCTAAAACGGTAACATGACCCAGTTTACGTCCAGGGCGAGCTTGTTTTTTGCCATACCAGTAAACATGTGCCCCAGGCAGCGATCGCAGCGTTTGTTGTTTTTCGCCATAAGTGGTTTCGGCAAATTCATATCCTAATAAATTTACCATTACCGCAGCGTCACTGGTTAAACGCGGTGGGGTCAGCGATTTTCCAGTTATCCCTTGCAGGTGCATGGCAAATTGGGAAATATCACAAGCATCGAGAGTATAATGACCCGAATTGTGGGTACGAGGGGCAATTTCATTCACTAACACCCCATTATCTTCAGTCAGAAATAACTCCATCCCTATTATTCCTACCCATTCCAGAGCATCAAGAAGGGTTTGCGCCATGGTAGAAATCTGATTGTGTAAGGTTTCTGGAATCCGTGCTGGGGCAATCACCCGTTGACAGACTTGATCCCGTTGGTAGGTTTCAACCGTGGGATACACTACTGTTTCGCCATTAATCCCTCGCCCTGCCATAACGGCTAATTCTTTCTCAAAGGGAACATACCTTTCGATCAACACCGGTAAGCCCTCTAGCTTTGCCAAAACCGTTTCCAGTTCCAATTCATCTTGAACAATAAATGTCCCTTGGCCATCATAGCCATGTCGCCTTGCTTTGACGACTAAGGGAAATTCCTTACCATCCCAAGAACTACCTTTCCCTGCAATGACACTTTTAAAGGCAGGAACCGGTAATCCCAACTCCTGTAGATAGCAGCGTTGTTCAAATTTATCTAATAAAGGAGCAACTGAAGCTAAACTGGGGTAAAAGGTGACGCGATCGCTGAACTCTCCTAACCCTGGCACATCAATAAACTCATTTTCAAAGGTAATAATATCCACTTCACGGGCTAAGGTTGCCGTTGCTTCCAAATTAGACAGAGGCGCAATAATTGCCTCCTTAGCAACTGCCACAGCAGGATCGTGTACCGTTGGGGTTTGTACCCACAGGGAAAGCCCTTGTTTTTGGGCTTCTAACCCCATCATCCAAGCCAGTTGCCCACCGCCAATGACACCAACTCGTTGCTGATTTATAAACATCCTAAAGACTTACGAGTAGCAACACCCGTTTGTTCATTGACACCCTCAGCAATTTTACAAAGCTGATCAATTTGCGGAACATCCAAGATGGCATTGCTAAAATCTGCCCCTGTAATCTTGGTATTGTCAAACTTCGCACGAGAAAGAATGGCATCTTCTAAAATGGTCTGACTTAGATCAGCATTTGTCAAATCGACCTTATTCAATACCGTAAAGGTCATATTTGCCCCATGTAAATCGGCATTTCTCATTACGGCAGCCGTAAAAATTGATCCTCTTAGATCCGCCTGACTCAAATTAGCATTCGTTAAATTGGCATCGGAAAATTCTCGCCGTTGGTAGGTTTTCCCCGAAAAATCTTCTCCAGATAAATCTTCACTAATAAATGATTCCTGTTGGAGAAAACTTTCGTTTTGGGCTTGTGCTGTCAATGGAAACAACAGCATCAAACAAACCAACACACCGCTAATCAGTTTAAAGATGGTATTGATCATATTAACCACTGCTTGATTCGGAATTTATTATCAATTGTTCCCCTTCTACGGCTTCTTGTCCATCCCCTTGATCCGCTAAAGCTGATTGATCCACTAATAAATCAAACCAAAAGGTGGTTCCAATCCCTAATTCACTCACTAAGCGGACGGTACTATGATGTTTTTCCACAATATTGCGAACAATCGATAAGCCTAATCCTGTTCCTTCTAGGGTATGGACTTGATTTTCGACACGGAAAAAGCGGTCAAAAATCGCTTCTTGATCTTCGGTATCAATCCCAATCCCAGTATCAGCTACTTCTACCCGAACTTGCGGACTGGGTTGATAAGGGTGATCTTCGGGATCGAGCAGATAAGCCCGAATCATTACTTTTCCGCCAGCTTGCGTGAATTTTAAGGCATTACCCACTAAATTGGCAAACACTTGTAATAACAAGTCATAATTTCCGATGACAGGGGGTAAATCCGGTTGTACCGCTTGCAACAGTTCAATTTCTTTATCTTTGGCATTGAGATGATACGTCCGCAGGGTTTGTTCAATGGGCTGACTCAAATCCAGCGGACTCATTTGATAGACTTTGGAGGATTCTAAACGGGATAAATCCAGTACATCATTCACCAACCGCGTCAAACGATCCGTTTCACTATTGGTCGTTTTTAAAAACTCTTGTTGTTCTTGGGAACTTAATTCTTCTCCATATTCAGTCAAGGTTTCAATAAAGGATTTAATATTAAACAACGGGGTTCGTAATTCGTGGGAGACATTACTAATAAATTGACTCTTGGCTTGATTTAATTCCACCTCTCGGGTAATATCTTGAACGGTAATGGCAATCCCTTTTATGGTTTCGCGATATTGGTCTAATACTTGTGTCAGTAAGATGCGTACCGTTCGTTCATAGGGACGGGTTAAAGTAATCCGAAATTCCCCGCTATCCCGATTATCAGACGGTTGTTCTTCCTGTTCTCCTTGTTGGTCAGAATCGGCTTTTGCTACGACTTCTTGTAAGGGTTCGCTAATTTCCATTTTCACTTCATGAGGGAGATGATGGAGGACATTGTCCCCAACAACTTGTTCACTTTCCCAACCAAAAATCCGTTGGGCAGTGGGGTTAACTAACATCACCTGTAAATCAGTATCGATTAACACCGCCCCATCGGCAATGGTGGAAACTAGGGTTTCTAATTTTGCTTTCTCGGCGGTTAATTCCTCTATATTTTGTTCTTCATATCGCGCCAAGCGTTCCGCCATATAATTAAAACTGGAGATGAGTTCCCCTAATTCTCCCCCAAGGGGTAACTCAATTCGCTGTTTAAAGTTGCCAGCAGCAATATTTCTCACTCCCACTAACAATTCTTTAATCGGCTTGGTGATAGTAAGGGCATTAAACACCGCCCCTAAAATTACCATAGCCCAAATGGAAATAAATACTGCAATGGTGACATCTCGGGTTAAATTGGAGGAAGCAACCACGGTGGGATTGGGATTAATCCCAACGGCTAAAACGCCTAAATACTCGTTTTCATAGTTGAGTGGAACAAAGACATCCGTGACTTTACCATCAGGGGTATCATGTTGACGCACGAAGGGATGATCGGAATCGGGATCATAACTCTCAGGGAGTTGAATGCGCCGTTGAATGGTTAAGGCGTGACTCCCGTCCGGTTCGGAAAAGGGAATGCCAAAGCGAATTGTCCCATCGGGTTCCGCGTAGAGAATATAGCGAACACTGGAGGTGCGACTATAAAATCGTCCTGAAAATAACGCTACCTCTGTCAGGTCGTCTTCTGCCACCATGGGGGAAATATTGGCTGCTAACAGCAGTCCCAAATCTCGCCCAAAGCGGGTATCATTCATTCGCGCATCTTGTTGAATGGTGTTGACAGCCCAAAAGGTTAACCCACTCATCACAAGGGAAACCACTAATGTCCCCACTGCCATTAAGCGCGTTTGGAGCGTAAATTCCGACCACCAACGGTTGAAAATGTCGCGAATTGCTTTCAAGGCACCAACCCTTTCTTGCCACAAGATTGCTTACTTTATTTTGGCATATTTCTCCCCTTTCTTACGTTACAATATTGAGGTTGTGTCGTTAAGAACTACTAAGCGTGCTGGAACGGTATACCCTGCCCGCTATGGGCGAACTTTGGACAAACGAAGCGAAACTCAATCGTTGGCTCGAGGTGGAATTGGCGGTTTGTGAAGCCCAAGCGGAATTAGGCTATATTCCTGAGTGGGCCTGGGAACAAATCAACGAAAATGCCAATTTTGATCCCCAACGGGTGCAAGAAATTGAAGCGGACGTTCGTCATGATGTGATTGCTTTCTTAACGAATGTTAATGAATATGTTGGGGAAGCTGGGCGATATATTCATCTTGGCTTAACCAGTTCCGATGTGTTAGATACCGCCTTGGCACTACAATTAGTAGCCAGTCTCAATTTGATGTTAGAAGAAGTGGAAGCCCTAGCCCAAGCGATTCGCTATCAGGCGCAACAACATCGCTATACGGTGATGGTGGGGCGATCCCATGGGATTCATGCTGAACCCATTACCTTTGGGTTTAAATTAGCGGGTTGGTTAGCCGAAGTGTTCCGTCATCGCGATCGCTTGATTCGGCTTCGCAACGAAATTGCCGTAGGAAAAATTTCGGGGGCCGTTGGGACTTATGCCAATATTGATCCCCAAGTGGAGGCGATCGCGTGTGAAAAATTAGGGTTACAACCTGATACCGCTTCCACTCAGATTGTCTCTCGGGATCGCCATGGACAATTTTTGCAACAATTAGCTTTATTGACAGCTTCCATGGAACGGTTTGCTGTGGAAATCCGTAATTTACAGCGCACGGATGTCTTAGAGGTCGAAGAATATTTTTCTAAGGGGCAGAAAGGCTCCTCAGCAATGCCCCATAAGCGCAATCCCATTCGTTCGGAACGGTTAACGGGATTAGCACGGGTTGTGCGGGGGAATGCTCATAGCGCGATCGAGAATGTTGCCTTGTGGCATGAGCGTGACATTTCCCATAGTTCGGCAGAGCGAGTGATTGTTCCCGATAGTTGCATTTTAACCCATTTTATGCTCCACGAACTCACGGAATTAGTGAAATCTTTGCAAGTGTATCCCCAAAATATGGAACGGAATTTAAATGTGTATGGCGGCGTCATTTTCAGCCAGCGGGTGTTATTAGCCCTGGTGGATAAAGGGATGAGTCGGGAACAGGCTTATGAACGGGTTCAAGCGTGTGCCCATCAAGCGTGGAATCAACCGGAGGGGAATTTTTATGAGTTAATTCGCCACGATCCCAAAGTGCAAGAAACCTTATCCCAGCAAGAACTGGAACAGTGTTTTGATCCGCAATCTCATTTACAACATTTAGATGCGGTCTATCAACGGTTAGGCATTTAATGGGATGCCCAATTACGCTACTGTCACCGAAACAAAAAGCGGGCAGCGGGAATCGAACCCGCATCATCAGCTTGGAAGGCTGAGGTTTTACCACTAAACTATGCCCGCATCCACCTAGATTAAGGTAACACAAACCATGCTAGTTAGCAAGGCAGTGAGGGGGTTACGGTTCCGTTGCCCAGTGTTTCGCCCAATTGAGAAT
>JAHEOB010000331.1 GCA_018610095.1 Halothece sp. MAG | reverse complement strand
TCCACTGCAAACAGAGCGGATTTCCCCGTAGTGACAACATCTTCTAAAACGACTACCTTCGCTTGAGGAGGTAGCTTTTTTCCTTCTAAATAGGCATTTGTGCCATGTCCTTTCGGAGTTTTACGAACAATAATACCAGAAACAAAACGATTTTCATAGGCAGAAACAACGGTTACAGCACTAATGAGGGGATCCGCTCCCAAGGTTAATCCCGCAACGGCTTGCGTATCCCACGGAAGCATGGAAACCAATAATCGCCCAATAGCAAATGAGCCTTCCGCCGTGAGACTCACCTCTTTGCCATTAATATAATAAGAACTTTTTTGCCCTGAAGAAAGGGTAAACTCGCCTTCCTGATAGGCTTGGGTAGCAAGGAGATGACGTAATTTCTCTCGTAATTGTTCTAAATTGGCAGCAGCTAAATCATGCAGATGGGCTTGAGTCAAAACTTTTCTCCCTAATTATCCCACTAAGCCTGATCGTAAAGCGCGAACAGCAGCTTGCGTCCGATCATCAGCACAAAGTTTATTCAGAATGTTGCGGACATGGGTTTTAACGGTTCCTACGGTAATATAAAGTTTTTCCGCAATGTCGGCATTACTTGCCCCTTCCACAATTAATTGTAAAACTTCCAACTCTCGTTCCGTGAGGGGATAGGCTTCCACTAACTGGTCGTATTCAGGCTCGGAAGCACTAATTTGACGGGTTTGTGAAGCATCTTCCCCATCCGAAGAAATGGTTTTGGCTTTCGAGATCACGATCTTCGCGATCGCGGGATCAATCCAAGAACTTCCTTCTTTGGTGACTCGCAATGCTTCTAATAGGTAATCGAAGCTAATGTCTTTCATACAATAGGAATCAGCCCCTGCCGCAAAGGCAGCTAAGACATACTCTTCACTATCTTGCAGGGTTAGAATTAAAATTTTAACCGACTGTAGGGCTTGGTTTTCTGCTTGGGCTTGCTTAAAGTGACTGGTTAATTCCACCCCATCCATATCAGGCAACCCAATATCAACAATCGCCACATCGGGTTGCTTTTCCTTAATTAAGGCTAAGCCGTCTTTTGCATTAACTGCTTCCCCTAAAAACTCAACTTCACCTCGTTGCTCTAGCGCGGTTCTAATCCCCACGCGAGTCAAGTCATGGTCTTCAATTAAAATGACTTTGATATTACTCATTTTTCTGCCTTAAACTGGCAACGCCTCTGACACATACTTAGTGGAAATGCTTGCCAAAAATCATATCACTTTACGGTTTCAATTGGATAGCAATTGCTTAACGATAACTAGCCACTCGTAAACGTAGTTCTCCTTGACTGGGATTATGGCTAAAAACAAAATAACCACTCTTGTCTTCTCCAGCAGCAAGGAAAGGAATTTCTTGCTCACCGACTTCTGAAGTTGACGAGTGTCCCATACTTAATGAAGCAACGACTTGTACGGATTCGGCAACACTTCCCCCAACATTTTTAACAACAAAGGGTTGATAATATTGTTGCTGGTTAATTTCGATGACAGCTTGGGGCTCTACCTCTAAAATCGCAGGGGATTGTTGCATTAAAAACCAATCATACAAAACAAGGGCCACTAAGCTTAAAAGAATGCCACTACTAATTAAAAAAGTCGTCCATTCTGCATAGCTCCGTTGGTTGGTTGTTTCAGTAACATCATTTGCTTGCGTTTGTTGATCTTGAAATTCTGTCATATTACTAATCTGCCAGCCGACCCCCCAATGGTTGCTGGTAAGCCTAACACAATTATTTCACTTAACCATTCTTGCCAAGGATCGTTCCAATTAAGTTGTTGGAAAAACCATAACATCAATGCTGAGGCAGCTAAACAAACCAAATAACAAATTAAGGTTTCATTGATAGGACGCTGTAAGAATCCTCTTTGTTGAAATCGTTCTGCCTGATTGGTTAAGCCTGCTACAAAGACAATGCAATAAGAACTAGTTAAGGAAACGAACATAATTAATAATAACCAGGGTGGTGGAATCGAAGCTGATAACAAGTCAACTTCGTCGGTGGGAGCAATACTAAAGGCAACAATTAAAGCACCAATTAAGGTTGCATCTAAGTCAACAAACGTCGATTGCAGAAGATTGGTTTTCGGTAAGCGTTTTGCTTTTTTCACCGTACGGATAGCGCGATCGCTGCTTAGGGTGGAGCGAGCTAATGCTACCCCAATGGAAAAGGGAATCCCTTCAAAAATCAGTTTTCCCAAATCTTCATTTAAAGGAGTATCGGGGGTAATGCGACATAATAAAACGAGGGCAAACAAGGCACAGACAATGCCAATGCCCATTGCTTCCACCGTTTCCATTAAAGCATCAATGGGCTTAATCTGGAGATAACTGCGGAACCCCTCACTTTGATTGAGTAAATAAACCAAAACAAAGGTTATTCCTAACACGAGTAACATCCGAGGTGGTGTAGTACTCGAACCAATTAACCATACTTCCACGGTATAGAGTAACGGCAACCCAAACAGAAACGCTCCAGAAGCCCCTCTAACCAGGTTGAGAAACTCCGCTTGCCATATCGAATCAGAAGGAGAATTTTGTTGTATCATAGATGATCTAAAATCAATCAAACTTCGCGTTAGACTGTACTATGGCGTTATTATAAGAGTGCAGAACCATGAAAAATCCCTCTCTTCGTCAAGAACCTCGCTATGAACCTGCTTCTGTTATCCCCTTAAAACAAGATAGCTCACTACTAGATTGGCTAGAAGCTAATAACCGTCTCATGCCTCGGGAAGGAATGGAAAGCGAAAATGAGAAGTACCTGGAAGAAGATGAAGAAATTGCCCAATTAATGGGAGAAGATTATCAGGGAACAGCTGCTGATCCCTTAGGAGAGGATGATTTAGCCTAAATTAAAACAAAGCATAATTAACTATTAAGAATTTAGGCATCCTCCATAAACTAAACGAAGAATCGTAATCGACACGCCAGCTAATTGAAATATCTATGAAGCCAATTCGTACTTTTAACGTTTCTCCTTTCCTTCCTGACAAATTAGAACCGTTAAGGAAGCTCGCCTATAATCTCTATTGGGATTGGAATATTGAAGCAAAAGACTTGTTTCGACGGTTAGACCATCAATTATGGGAATCCTGTCGGCACAATCCTGTTGCCTTGCTCGGTAATATTAGTCAACAGCGATTAGCAGAAGTAGCTGAGGATGAAGGTTTCCTCGCCCAAATGAAACGGGCAGTTGAGCAGTTAGATTACTACTTACAAGAACGAAGTTGGTTTCGGAAAAATCGCAACCAACCGGCTCAAAAAGAATGTTATGCTTACTTTTGCGCTGAATATGGCTTAACGGATTGTCTGCCTTTATATTCAGGGGGACTGGGTGTTTTAGCAGGGGATCATCTCAAATCTGCCAGTGATTTAGGACTCCCCTTAGTTGCTGTGGGCTTACTTTACCAAGAAGGGTATTTTTCTCAATATTTAAATGCGGATGGGTGGCAGCAAGAAACCTATCCCATGAATGACTTTAGCAATATGCCCCTGCATTTAGAGCGTCAATCTGATGGCTCAGAATTGCGCATTGAAGTGGATTATCCAGGGCGCACTGTTTATGCTCGCATTTGGCGAATTGATGTCGGTGGTGTTCCCCTATATCTCCTTGATACGAATATCGAGCCTAACTCAGAATACGACAACAATATCACTGACCAATTATATGGCGGTGACTTAGATATGCGCATCCACCAAGAGATGATGTTAGGCATTGGTGGGTGCCGAGCTTTGAAAGCCCTTGGTTATTCTCCGACAGTGTATCACCTTAATGAAGGGCATAGTGCCTTTTTAGTGTTAGAACGGATGCGTCGTTTGGTAGAAGATGAGGGGTTGAGTTTTGATGAAGCGCGACAACTGGTGCAATCCAACCAGATGTTTACCACTCATACCCCTGTATCGGCAGGGTTTGATATGTTTAATCCTGACCAAACCATGTATTATGTGGGACACTATGCCGACATTTTTGGCTTATCTCGGGAAGAATTTCTCTCCATGGGCCGTGAAAATACTGGGGATTTATCCTCTCCCTTTAGTATGGCAGCGTTGGCATTACGCACTAGTTCCTTCCTCAATGGGGTGAGTAAGCTCCATGGGGAAGTTTCTCGGGAGATGTTCCAAGGAATGTGGCCAGGGCTTCCCATCGAAGAAGTTCCCATTACTGCCATTACGAATGGGGTGCATGCCCGTAGCTTTGTCGCTAAATCGAAACAGCAACTCTATGATCGTTACTTAGGCTCAAGTTGGTCCGATCGCGGAACAGATGATCCGCTCTGGGATAAAGTGTATGCCATTCCCGATGATGAGTTATGGCGTACCCATGAACGGGCTCGCGCGGATATGGTTGTCATGATCCGAGACTGGCTTGTGAAAAAGCTGCGACAACGAGGAGCTTCCCAAGCAGAATTAGACAAGGCGATGGAAGTCCTTGATCCTGATGTTTTAACCATTGGGTTTGCTCGTCGGTTTGCAACTTATAAGCGTGCTACGTTATTCCTTCGGGATATTGAGCGTATTAAGAAAATTATTATGGGCAATCCCAACCGCCGCTTACAGTTTGTGATTGCGGGGAAAGCTCATCCCAAGGATATGCCTGGGAAAGAGTTAATTCGTGAACTCATTCATACCGCGCGAGAACACGGTATTGAAGAATATGTCGTTTTTGTACCTGACTACGATATCCATCTGGCTCGTGCCATGGTTTCCGGGTGTGATATTTGGCTCAATACCCCCCGTCGTCCCCGAGAAGCTTCAGGAACATCAGGCATGAAAGCTGCCATGAATGGCTTACCCAATCTCAGTATCCTCGATGGCTGGTGGGATGAAGCGGATCATACCACGACAGGTTGGGCAATTGGTCAAGGAGAAATTTACGAGGATCAGGAATATCAAGATAACGTGGAAGCCAATGCCCTTTATGATCTCCTTGAAAAAGAGATTATACCCTTATTCTACGATCGCGATACCAATGGCGTTCCCCGAGGTTGGGTCAAGAAAATGAAAAATGCTATTCGTTTGAATACGCCACAGTTTAATACCTCGCGGATGCTACGGGATTACAGCTTGCTTGGCTATTTTCCTGCCAGCGATCGCTTTTTCGCAATGACGGAAAATAATTATGCCAATACGAAAGCGGTCGCGAAGTGGAAAAAAGAGTTATTTGAACGCTGGTATGACATCAGAATTGAAAGTGTTGATGTCTCCGATAACAGCGAAATGGTGGTCAATGACACCGTGGATGTGAAAGCGGTTTTAGATTTAGCGGGTTTAAAACCTGATGATGTCAGTGTGGAACTGTACTATGGGAAAATGGACAGCGATGGCGACATTGTTAATGGCACTGCCCTTGCTATGGAACCCACTGGCGAACAATCCGAGAAAGGAACCGTTTATAAAGGTTCTTTGATTTCTCATTCCAGTGGTTTGCAAGGACTCTCATTGCGGGTTCTCCCGAAACATGAATATATGGCTCATCCCCATGAGATGGGATTAATCCTTTGGGCTGAGTGAGATTGATATGGGGTAGAGATGTTCTGCGGGAATGTCTCTCACCCTGTTTATTCGCTTCGGCTTAATTCTAATGCTTCTCGCCCACCAACATTTTCGATCGCGCTTTGAACGGCATAAGAAGCTGCAATAATATCCCGTTCTTCACCACCGAGATATAATCGTCCAAAACTGCCCACTGCCGAAACTTGCAAAATATTAATTTGGGCTGCTTTTTCCGCTTCGTTAGCAGCAAGGGCAGCAAAGGCAGCCGGTTCTACTTCAAACACATATAAACTTTCCCCTGTTAACAACATATGACCGCGACGGGTACGGTTAATGAGTTGAGCTTGGTGAGCATCAATATTACGGATAATTTGACTGGAAACAATCCGTGGTTTGAGGCTTTCTTGTTCGGAAACGCCTAGGGCATCTAAAATGGCTCTTCCTGCAATACTGACATCTCCTTTCTGGGAGGAATGAATTTCCAATAGTCCGTATAGCCGTTCCACGGCCTGTACCCCAGGACGAACATTGGTACTTTTTAGGGCAACATCGGTAATACGGTTAATTTCAATCCCTGGAGAAATTTCGATCCAAAGGGAAGTATCTCCTGGGAGGGGTAAAAATCCTAATGAGACCGTTCCCATATAGGCAGCATGTTGTGGTTGCAGTCGATCTAAATAGACGTAACTACGGAGATCAATACCCAAGAACGTTTCTCCTGTTGAAGATCAGCCATGATAACTGTATCAATTGACACTCCCCAGCCTAAAGGCGTGGGGATTCTTGGTTCTAACCTATGAACTAGGTTCATAGGACGACTCGACTTGCTGTGATTGGACTTGTCCAACTACAGTAGAGGTCAAATCTCCCCAAGCGTTTTCAGGGTCTAGCCCTGCCGTTCCCACGTGCCCCGTGGTACGGAGTCCAACTCTGAGAAT
>JAHEOB010000330.1 GCA_018610095.1 Halothece sp. MAG | reverse complement strand
GGATCGCGCTGATTTTCTTATCGGTAATCAGGATGCGGGGATTTTCAAATTCAACCGTTTGCCGTTCTTGGTCAGTGATAAAGTAGGGGGAAATATAACCGCGATCAATTTCCATCCCCTCGACGACATCGAGTTCCGTGGCAAGGGATTGCGATTCTTCTACGGTGATCACTCCATCCTTGGTAACTTTATCCATGGCATGGGCGATCATCTTACCAATTTCTTCATCATTCCCCGCAGAAACTGTTGCTACTTGCGCGACCGCGTCCCCTTCTACAGGTTTAGCAACGTTGGCAATTTCGTCAACTAAGTAATTAACGGTTTTTTCAATGCCTCGGCGGATGGCAACTGGATTCGACCCCGCAGCAACATTTTTCATTCCTTCATGAATCATGGCTTGGGCTAAAACCGTAGCGGTAGTCGTGCCATCCCCCGCCGTATCATTGGTTTTAGAGGCAACTTCTTGAATTAAACGCGCTCCAGTATTTTCTAAAGGATCTTCTAATTCAATTTCTTTAATTGCAGTTACCCCGTCGTTAACAATTTGGGGTTCACCATACTGTTTTTCTAATAAAACATTACGCCCTTTCGGTCCGAGGGTTACGCGAATGGCATTGGCAAGGGAATCCACTCCTCTTTCCAGAGAGCGTCTAGCTTTTTCGTTAAAGGATACAATCTTAGACATTTTTGTTATTGAAATTGTCGTCGTCAACCAATAGCTAATTTAGCACTCTCTTGTTAGGAGTGCTAAGCAAGGTTAGAGTAGGGATATCCGAACGTGACATCCTCCCGACATCGAATCAAAGATTACGATGCGGGCTTCCCTACCTCACAGCAGGGTATTGCTCCCCTACGCCAGTTATCTAGACATATTGTCCCCGACACTTCGACGGGGCTTACAAGGGGGCGAAATGAATTCGCCCCACAGCCCCTTGACTTGAGAGCCTATTTCTTGCTTTTCGGGAGTCCCCCGATACGTTTCTATTCCTCGGTTACAGATTTCTTGAGCGGAAGCTATATCTCTATCAGTTTCATACTTACACTCAGGGCAAGAGTGCTTTCTTTCTGATAGCTTTTTGCTTACCGTAATCCGACAATTCGGACAAGTTTGGGATGTTCCTCGATGATCGACTTCACCAACAAAGACATCTCGTTTTTTACCAACAAACTTGAGGAGATCACGAAACTGTCCAAACCCAGCATCCAAACTATGTTTTCCTAGGAAACTTTTTGCCATAGTGCGGAAGTCAATATCTTCAATAAAGATAGTGTCCGCCATATCGCAAAGTTTATGGGCAAGTTTGAACTGATAATCTTTCCGTTTAAAAGCGATATGATTATGTTGCTTTTCTACCTTTTTCCTAGCCTTTTCGTAGTTTTTGGAACGTTTCTTTTTCTTCGCTAACCGACGTTGCAGCACTTTCAGCCTACTTTGTTCGGTTTTGAAGAATTTGCGCCCTGGTTCTACAAACCCATCGCTAGTAGCTAAGTAAGAAAACAAACCGACATCTACGCCAATGGCACGACCTCGCAGAGAAGGAGAGGGAATTTCAATATCTGAATACAAGGTGACTACCGCGAACCATCCCTTTGCCTTCCTAACGATTCTGATTTGCCTAACCGTAAACTCATCGGGAATCGGTCGATGCAAATTGATTTCCACTTTTCCCAGTTTCGGAAGTTGGACTTGCCATCCTGTCAAAGGATTGGTTGTGAACTGTGGAAATAACAATGACTTCATCTGTCCATATTTTTTGAAGCGAGGGAAGCCGTATCCCCTCTGCTTGAAAAAGTCCCAAGCATCATGCAGCCTTCTAATATTGGTTTGCAAGACTTGGGAAGGGACAGATTTCAGCCGTGGAAATTGTTTTTTAGCTTTGGGTAGATTATTTTGTTGCTGATGATACCCAGGAAAAGGATAGTCAGCACTCATAATGTATTCGGACTCCAAACTACACCTATCAATGGGACACTTCCTAGAAGCAATCCAATCTTTGAGTTCCCGAAGCGCATAATTATACGAAACTCGCAACGTCTCCAACCACTCCTCCAGCAGCTGGGATTGTTGCTTATTCGGTTTGATGCGATAGGTGTAATTTAGAAGCATATTAACATCTTACCACAAAAATGGCTTATTGGTAATTGTCAATCTCAGGGGGATTGAACCCCATTCGACTGACAGCGAGACTCCATGTATCCCGACACTAAATCATAGATTACAGTGCGGGACTTATGTTCTCGCGCTCTTATCAGTTAAGTTCTCAACTGGGCGAGAAATGCCTGAGAAGCGGTGGTAAAAGCAGTTGGCGATTCATAGGGCAAGACATTTCGCCCTGGTAATATTTTCCCTTGGCCGTTTTGGAGAACTTGACAATAGTAATTCAAGCGTTGTTGCGGCGATTCTGGTTCACTGTCTCGACTCATACTAGAAGCAGAATCCCCCATTAACACTAAGGTGGGTTGGCTAATAGCAGCGATCGCGCTTTCATAATTTTTCCGCCAAAAGCCTGCTAAAAAGGAAAACACAGCATGACGCGTTTCTAAATTCTGTGCCCCTGCTTGTGTCATATTCAACCATGGAGAATCCACATCCTCAGTTCTGGCAAACAGGTTGCGCACAGAAAAGGAATATAAAAATTGACGGCGACGGGCATAGCGATAAAATAATCCCCCAAACGGTGAATTAAACAGATTCCAGAAAATGTATTGCCGTCGGCGCGATCGGGCTTTGGTAATCAAAGACCAAGGAGGGGGACCCGCAAAAATTAATCCTGCAATATTAGGAGAGGGGTTAAGTGCCAATAATTCTAGGGCAATGGGTAAAGAAGCCCCTTGAACAATTATCACTACTGGTTTTTGGATAACCGTTTCCATTAATGTTTTAAGCGGTGCAGCAAAATCCTCAGGATAATATCCCACTCGCGGTTTGTCACTGTCACCACAACCTAATAAATCAGGATTATAGATGGTTTCTAATTCTCCCCGACCTTGCCATTGCTGACAAAATCGATGCCAAAATTGACGGGATAATCCTACCCCAATGGGATGAATGAGAAG
>JAHEOB010000329.1 GCA_018610095.1 Halothece sp. MAG | reverse complement strand
AGACAATACTAGGGATTTTAAAAGTTTCACCTAAAACTTGGGCACTAATCCCTGCGAAAACTGCGATGACAATTTGCAGTGTAATGGCAAATGATTCATCCATAAATACTGAAAAGTTGGGTTAGACCAAAGTGACGAATCGTTAATTAAGGGGTTTAAGATATTTTATCACCTGCTATTACGGAAATGCTTTAACCAATTCAAAAACTGTACACTGATCAAAGTCATGGTGTGCTATCAGTAGAAATAATGCTTTTTTGCTCATATTATGGATCGTCAAACCTTTGCCGGCGGTAGCTCAGCCAATTATCTTCGTAACCAATATATTTGGACGGAACGGTTAATCATGATTACCCTGTTTTTGGCAGGGTTATTGTTATTTACGATTAATTTGGGGAGTTTACCGCTTCACGATTGGGATGAAGCAAGAGTTGCCCAAGTAGCGCGGGAAATATTTGAAAATCCCTTTAGCAGCGATCGCTGGTTATTTCCCACCCTTTGGGGAGAACCTTACTTCAATAAACCCCCCTTGGTTCATAATTTAATTGCTATTTCTTATGGGATAGGAGGCGTCAATGAAACCTTTTCTCGTCTTCCCAGTGCCATCTTAATGGCGATTTCTGTACCACTATTTTACAAATTGGGGCGAGAATTATTCCTGACTCGGCAACCTGCTTTAATTTCGGCGTTAGTTTATTTAACAGCGTTGCCCCTGGTACGCTATGGGCGTTTGGCCATGTTAGAGGGCGCCATCATTTGTTTTACTGTTTTACTGTTTTGGTCATTGCTGCGATCGCGCCGTGATTTACGTTGGTGTTTAGCGGTAGGGTTGAGTTTAAGCCTAATGGGGTTAACCAAAGACATGATGGCAATTTTAATAGGGGGAATTGCCCTAGCGTTTTTAGCATGGGATACGCCACGGTTATTACGTAATTTTTATTTTTGGGTAGGACTGGCATTAGGATGTATGCCAGTTTTAATGTGGTATGGCTTGCAGTGGCATCAGTATGGTGATGAATTTGTTGAAACGGCGATTTGGTCGCAATCCCTAGATCGGATTTGGGAACCAGTTGATAATAATACGGGGCCACCTTGGTATTATTTGAAACAATTACCCGAGTTTCTTCCTTGGTTAATGTTTTCCTTATTTGGGCTGTACTGGGCTTGGCAAGAACGTATTTGGGGTTGGGCAAAATTAGTTTTAGTGTGGAGTAGCATTTATTTTATTGTCGTTTCGATTATGACGACAAAACTGCCTTGGTATATTTTACCGCTTTATCCGGCGCTTGCTTTAGCAGCAGGAGAAATGTTGAATCAAGTTTTACATTATCCGCGTCAATTTTTCTATTATCGGGTTTGGGGAATGGTTTTACTGGCTTTGGGGGGTGCGGGGATTGCAGGAAGTTTTTATTATGGCGTAATAGAGGAATTTAAACTGCAATTAGTAATCATTTGTGCTGCGGTTGCATTAACAACACTGGGTAGTGGCGTATTAGTTTTGAAGCGCGATCGGCAATTTATTCCGGTTTTAATTTGGGGCATGTATGTTTCTTTATTACTATTGGTTAGTTCCGATTATTGGTTATGGGAATTGAATGAATCTTATGAGGTGAAACCCGTTGCCATGTTAATTAAAGAACATGTCTCTGAATCAAGTTCCGTTTATACTTCCTATCCCGATGAACGACCTTCCTTGAATTTTTATGCAGAAACGCAAGTTAAGCCAGCGAGTGACGAACAATTATGGAAATATTGGGAAAAGAATGACTTTTTATTAGTCGATGAACAAGCGTTTCATGAGTTAAACTTTGATAATCAAACGCCAAAAGAACATTATCAAGCCCCTCCGAATTGGCATTTAATTCGTAACCGAACCACTAGTACCAATTAGATAAAGTAATGCCATGCGAATGGCTACCCCATTGGTGACTTGTTCCGAAATTAAACTCAGTTCGGGATCATCCATTACATCGGAACTGAGTTCGACACCACGATTGACCGGACCTGGGTGCAGAATTTTTACACTATCATGGGCAAGTTTAACGCGATCGCGCGTAATTCCAAATCTTTGATGATATTCCCGTAAACTAGGCAATAAATGCTCACTCATTCGTTCTTTTTGCAACCGTAGCGTCATAATAAAATCGGCATCTGTTAGGGCAGGTTCTAATTCCCAATGACAGACTAATTGTTCCTGATAAGCGTCTGATAAAATCCCACCAAATGCTTTGGGGAGTAATGTCGGTGGGGCAGCTAAATGAACGGTTGCCCCCATAGCAGTGAGACTATAAATATTAGAACGCGCTACGCGAGAGTGGAGGATATCTCCCACAATGGCAATTTTTTTCCCTTGTAGAAACTGATGGGGAGACTCAGCAGAGAGATACTGATAGAGGGTAAACAAATCTAACAGGGCTTGGGAGGGATGTTCATGTTGCCCATCGCCAGCATTGAGAACTCGAACTTGGCCCCCTAGCTGATCCATTTCAGTTGCAATGGTATGGGGTACCCCTGCTTGATGATGACGAATCACCATAATGTTTGCCCCCATTGCCTGATAGGTTTTAGCGGTATCGAAAATGGTTTCCCCCTTGCTTAAGGAAGAAGAACTCCCCGAAAAATTTAAAGTATCTGCAGATAAGCGCTTCGCTGCTAACTCAAAACTGCTACGGGTACGGGTTGAGGGTTCAAAAAATAAATTGGCGACAACTTGCGCTTGTAAAGCAGGAACTTTTTTCGTCCGGCTGGATAAGACATCTTGAAAGCTATTTGCGGTTTGCAAGATAGTTTCGTACTCCTGGGGAGTAAAGGTTTCTAAGGAAAGAATATGATGTTTCGTCCAAGTGGTTGCCGTTTCAGTGGTCATTTGCTTTGATTAGCCCGTAGTTGGCCACAAGCTGCATCTGCTTCCAAACCACGGGAATAACGAACACTAACCGCGATTTTAGCTTCTTCTAGCACTGATTGAAAGGCTTGAATGCGTTTTTCATTGGGACGTTGGTAATCCACTTCACTAATGGGGTTATAAGGGATGAGATTGACATGGGTTTGGAAGCCCCGTAGCAGTTGCACTAATTCTTGGGCATGATCGGGGGTATCATTGACACCTGCCAGAAGGATATATTCAAACGTAACGCGACGATGCGTTTGTTCCACATAATCACGACAATCGGCAAGGATATCTGATAGGGGATAGCCACCGCCACTAGGGATGAGTTGTTCCCTTAAAGGTTGATTGGAAGCATGGAGGCTAATGGCAAGGGTAATTTGTAGTTTTTCTGCTGCCAGTTTGGGAATTTGTTGAGGTACTCCCACGGTGGAAACAGTTAATGACCGTTGTCCAATGCCCACATCCTGATTTAATAATTTAACGGCTTTGACCACTTCTTCCGTATTTAAAAGGGGTTCTCCCATGCCCATAAAAACGACATGACTCACCCGTTGTTGGAAATCTTCTGCAACCGTCAGTACCTGATCCACAATTTCGTGGGCTTGTAAATTACGGGTGAAACCACCTTTTCCTGTGGCACAGAAATCACATTTCATAGGGCATCCCACCTGAGACGAAACACACACCGTTAATCGTTTGGCAGTGGGAATCCCCACAGTTTCAATGACTTCGCCATCATGAAGACGAAGCAAATATTTTCGGGTTTGGTCAGGGGCAATGCTACGATGAGTGATTGTGGAGCGTCCAATGGGTTGCTCTTCTAGTTGTTCCCGCCATTGTTTGGGAAAAACGGTAATCTCATGCAGCGATCGCGCTCCTTTTTGATACAACCACTGATGGAGTTGTTTACCACGGTAAGCGGGTTGCCCTTGCTGCTTAACCCAATCGGTTAATTCTTCTAAGGATTTGCCTAGTAAGACGGATTGATTCAACACTATTCTCCTTAATTAAACGACAATTTTTTTATTTGATGGTGTGAAATGAGTGGTTAAATTCGAGAGATTTTAAATCGGTTTGACGAGTGGAAATTATTAACAAATAGGCACACCAGCATTGGGATTAGAAAGAAAGTGATTCAGGTTAACTTGTTATCAATTAATATACTTGCTATCTAGGAAATCAGTATTAGAAAATTACTAGCTAACTTTTCTGAAGGTTAACAAAAACCAGTGACAAATGCTAAAATTTATTAGACTTTCAGGAATGACTTATTAGCGATTAACAATAACGATTTAAATTGAACGATACATTAACCAATATTTTACATTGACCGTTTGTAAGCCAACATAATCGTGCTATGTCAACATCCACCATTTCTCGGATTCCTATTGAGAGTTTAACAAGCCAAGGATTTTTTAACCAACATCGCAAAACTAACCAACCTGCGGTTATTTTAGACTTGCTACCAGACCAACCCAGTTGGGATTTAGACTTTCTGACTCATTATTTAGGCGATTATCCGACACCGGTACGGGCTTATGGGCGAGAACGCTACCAACAGGATAAACGAGAATGGCAAGAAATTGGTCGGGGAATGGAACCGACAACGCTT
>JAHEOB010000328.1 GCA_018610095.1 Halothece sp. MAG | reverse complement strand
TACATTCTAATTCTATCTTGAAAGACCAGTATCCCGCTCGGGATTTCGTTCTTTTTTTAAAATCTGCTTTTACTGACTTCCATGATTGTTGCTTGTCACTCAAAATGAGAAAATTTTACATAAAAGTGAATTTAAACAAACCATTTTAAGTTTAAGGAGAAAGGATTATGCAAAAACTCATTTCAGTGATGTTGGCTATCCTATTTAGCATTAGCGGAATGTTCGGTGTCATTTTTGGACAACCCAGTGCGCAAGCACTCAACTTTCAGGGCGTTAACGTCTCTGTTAGTTCAGTTCTTGCTCAAGCTGAAGGTTACAAATATCGGAATGACGCGGATAAAAAATTAGAACAAATTGGGAATAAAATTGACCTTAATAATAGCAGTATTTTGGAGTTTCGTCGGCTAAGAGGATTTTATCCCACATTAGCTCGCAAAATTATCCAAAATGCTCCTTATGAGAAAGTCGAAGACGTTTTAGAAATGCCTGATTTAAGTGAGTCTCAAAGAGAGCGTATTAAACAAAATTTAAATGAATTTGTTGTAACAGAACCAGAGGGTGCATTTGTTCAAGGGCAAGATCGCATTAATAATTTCGTGTACTGATATAGTAATTAGTTAAAGGAGTTGAATCGGCAATCCGTCTGTAGTGGTCATTCTACGGACGGTTTTTTGTGTTGATTACTTGCCCATCTCCCCCTATCTCCCGACTCCAATTAATTTTGCGACTGCTGACGAAACTGATTCATTTCCTCTTTGAGAGTTGTCACTTCATCCATTAATGACTGTAGCCGAGAGGGATAATCATTGGAGTTAACTGTAACGGTGCCCGATGTTTCTGAGGAAGTGCTAGTCGATTCTGTTGTCGAGGTAGAGGGTTCGGAACTTCCTTGATTAATCAAGTCTTCAACCACGCGACGAGCTTGTTCCGCAGTTTCTTCTCCTTTCTCTTCCCATTGTTGGGCACTTTGAGTTAATTGTTCACTTAATTCGGATACGAGTTGGGCACGTTTTTGTTCATCCTGTAGCGTTTCTGTTGCAACGGAAATTGCGCCTAGTGTCATATGAAAGCCTTGCTGCACTATTTTCAAGACTTGATTTTGATCATCCATAGTTTAGTCCTGTTGCTCTAAATACTCTGTAATATCTTCAACGATGCGCGTTAGTTCTGCTTCTGTCGTGAGGCGGATTTGATGAAATTTACTGACTGATCGTTTTCGTATGAGTCAAACCCCTGATGTTAGTCGCGCTGTTTATTATAAATTAATAATCCTTTCCAATTACAATTGGAGCAAGAATAACGGCGTACAGGAACAAAATAACTCATTAAACGATCCAGTGATTTGCGATGTCGCCGACGAATTCTATGGTTACACACCGGACAACTTCTATCCTTGGGCGCTAATCTTAATAAGTGATAACGTAACCGTCGTATAAAGAAAATTACTAAACCAATAATAATAAGAAAAGCAATAAAATTAGTAGGCCTTAGCAGTTGTTTTCCTATACTTTGAACCCAGCTTAAGACTGCTTGTAGCGTTTCTAGTAAGGTGGAAGTGACAATTGAGGGAACTAACAGCAGAAAAGCAACTAATAATAATCCCCCGACAACAAGAACTTCTGGTAACCACTGGTTATTTAGCAGTTTTTTCCACCAAGGTTGTCTCTTTTTTTTTGCCATAATGATTAAACTTGAAACAATACAAATATCGTCAAAACTCGGGAAGAAAGATTAGTCATGCGGTGGAAATTCTAGAGGAATTGCTCCCATTAAGCCTTTACGAAAATCATTTAATAGCTGTTGAGCGGTTCTTTCGATATTGTAATTGTGACGTTGCTCAGCTAAAGCATGTAGATACTCAGCACCGGTCACATCATTGACAGAAAGATTGTAGCGAGTGTTGAAAATGTCTGTAAACCCTAATTGTTTGAGTAAATCCACTAAATCGGCAGCGACATTTTCTAAATCATAGGCTGCTTCGCCAATATCGTCGCAAATGGCTAATTTGACGGCAGCATCTTGATTATCTAATTTGGTGGGAATCACGCCTGGGGCATCTAATAAGTCAATTTGTTTGGAGATGCGTACCCAGTTTAATTTGCGGGTTATTCCTGCTTTACGGGCACTTTGCACCGCTTTTTTGCCCACTAAGCGATTAATCAGTGCTGATTTCCCGACATTGGGGAATCCCATAACCACTGCTCGTACGGCCCGATCGCGCATTCCCCGTTTTCGTCTGCGTTCATTGACGGTTTCCCCCTCCTTTTGCGCTGCTTTGAGAAGGGGTTTAATGCCTTTGCCCCGTTGGGCATCGGTAAAATAAGGGGAAATTCCTTGCTGTTGAAACCAGGCTTTCCATTGCGGATGGAGGGATTGGGGAATCATATCTTGGCGGTTAATCACCACCAAGCGCGGTTTATTACCAATCCATTGCGGGAGTTGGGGATGCTGGGAAGCAAGGGGCACTCTGGCATCGAGTACCTCAAACACCACATCCACATATTTTAATTGCTGTTTTAATTCCCGTTCTGCTTTGGCAATATGACCGGGATACCATTGAATGGTTGTCATAATGATTAGGGAATTACCAACACTGGGCAAGGAGAAAGATTAATGACGCGGTTACTGACACTATCCGAGGCTTCTTCTTCAATTAATCCCACACCACGACACCCCATGGCAATTAAATCCGCATTGACTTCATCGGCAACATCACAAATCATAAAGGCAGGTCGCCCTTCCCGTTCCATGGTTTCGGGATTAATATTTTGTTGGGTAAAAAGGGATTTCACCTGTTCTAGGAGTTCGGTTACTTGTTCTTTAGAGGTCATTTGTCGGGAATCTTGTTGTTCCTCATCTTCGGCTTGTTCCATTTCCACCACCGATAGTAAAATTAAACGGCTATTATAGGTGTTGACGAGATTAGTGACGGTTTCTGCTGCCTCTTGCGTTTCTCGGCTACGATCAATGGGAAAAAGAATCGTGTCAAACATAGTGTTTCACCTATTATGGGAGCTAAAATTAAGCTAACATCGGGGCAGAATTTTGGTCAGCCTTTTGAAGTGAAATGTAAATTGTTGCAATTGGGACTTTTGTTATGGCAGTCACCACCGCCCAACTTCTCAAGTGGAAACAACAGCAACGCCCCATTACCATGTTGACAGCTTGGGATTACGCGATCGCGCAATTATTAGACCAAGCGGGATTGGATGTGCTATTGGTGGGAGATTCTCTGGCAATGACAGTGTTGGGGTATGATACGACCCTGCCGTTAAGTTTAGAAGACATGCTTCATCATAGTGCTGCCGTCAAACGAGGGGTGCAACGGGCATTAGTGGTGTGTGATCTGCCATTTCTAAGTTATCAGGAAAGTGAGCAACAAGCGATTCATAATGCCGGTCGGGTATTAAAAGAAACGGGGGTGCAAGCGGTTAAACTAGAAGGCGGTCATAGCGCGATCGCGCAAACAGTGGCAACTTTAACCCAAATTGGTATTCCTGTAATGGGGCATATTGGGTTAACCCCGCAATCGGTTCATCGTCTCGGATTTCGGCAACAGGGAAACACCCCTGAAACGGCGGAAAAAATTTATCATCAAGCCCTCAAACTAACCGAAGCGGGGGCTTTTGCGTTAATTTTAGAACATATCCCCAGTGACTTGGCAGCCAAAATTACAGAGAGTATCAGTATTCCCACCATTGGCATCGGGGCAGGGCAACACTGTGATGGACAAGTTTTGGTAACGGCGGATTTATTAGGCTTAACGGCGAAACAACCCCCGTTTGCTAAAGTGTATGCTAACTTGCGTCAAACCATTACTGACGCGGCTGAAAATTATATCCAAGACGTGCAACAACAGACCTTTCCACAATGACACGGGTATCACTCGAAAAACTAATTACTGGGGCAAAACAAGGACAGGTAGTGAGTTTTCCCACCGATACCGTTCCTGCCTTAGCCGTTCGCCCTGACAAAGCGGAAGCGATTTTTGAACTCAAACAGCGCGATCCCAATAAACCCTTGATTTTAATGGGGGCTTGTCTCGACCAATTGCAGGATTATGTCACAGGCACGACTCAAGAATGGCAAAGTTGGCAAGCGGTGGCAAATCAACATTTTCCGGGGCAATTAACGCTAGTGCTGCCTAGTTCCTCACAAGTCCCCAATACCGTCAATCCAGAAACCCCTGACAGTATTGGGATTCGCGTTCCCAATCATGAAACTGCCCTAAGCATTTTCCAACAAACGGGAGTGCTTGCGACTACCAGTGCCAATCGTTCGGGGGAATCTCCCTTAACCACGCCCGAAACCATTAATACTGCATTTCCTGATGTCTTAGTGTTAGATAATTTTTCTCCTATAACCAGCAGTGGTACCCCCTCAACCGTGGCAAAATGGACAGGCAGTGGTTGGGAAATTCTGCGACAGGGCAAAATAAAGATTGAGCAATGAAAATTTTAGTTTTAAACGCCGGTTCCAGTAGCCAGAAAAGTTGCCTTTACTATATCCCCGATGATGATCGGTCGGAATCGATTTTGACGGAATTATGGTCAGCGACTGTCGATTGGGGTCAGCAACAGGGTGTTGCCCATATTCAGGTTGAAAGTAACGGGATTGTGGTGGAAGAAACCCCGCAAACTCAAGACCGTCTAGAAGTGATGAATCGCTTGTTAACCACCCTTTGTGAGGGCGATACGGCAGTTTTAGAAAGTTGGGAAGAAATTGATTATGTGGGCCATCGCGTGGTCCATGGCGGTGATCAATATCAACAACCGACCTGGGTAACTGATGAAGTCCAAAGCGCGATCGCGCAGTTAGCTTCCCTTGCCCCCAGTCATAATCCTGCCAATTTACAGGGAATGGAAGTTATTGAGCAACTGTTACCGCAAACTTGGCAAGTGGCAGTGTTTGATACCGCGTTTCATAGTCAAATTCCCCAAAAAGCAGCGATTTATCCCCTGCCCTATCAATATTATGAAAAAGGGATTCGGCGTTATGGCTTTCATGGCATCAGTCATCAATATTGTGCCGAACAAACGGCAAAACTTCTCAAACAGCCCTTGCAAGATTTAAATTTGGTGACCTGTCATCTGGGAAATGGGGCGTCCCTAGCTGCCATCCAAAATGGGCATAGTATCGACACCACCATGGGCTTTACTCCCCTAGAAGGCTTAATGATGGGCACCCGCTGCGGTTCCATTGACCCAGGGATTATTCTGCATCTGTTGCGAGAAGAACAATTAAGCCCTGATGACATTGATCAGATTTTGAATAAACAGGCAGGATTATTGGGCATATCAGATATGTCTGGGGATATGCGAGATATTGTCACCGAACGAGAAAAAGGGAACGATCGCGCTAAACTTGCCTTTGATAGCTACATTCACCATCTCGTTAAAGCCATTGCCAGTATGATTGCTAGTTTAGGAGATATTGATGCCCTTGTCTTTACTGCCGGGGTGGGTGAAAACTCCATGATTGTACGTCAAGCAACCTGTGACCGTTTAAACTTTCTAGGAATTAAAATTAATAGCGAAAAAAATCAAAATTTCCCGCGCAATGAAGATATTGCTGCTATCGACTCGAAAGCCCGCATTTTCGTGATTCCCACCAATGAAGACGGCGCGATCGCGCAAGCAGTTTGGCAACTGGCGCAAAAAGTTCATCAGTGATTAAGCCTATGTAGCCGATTATTATAATGTGTCACCCCTGAAGTACTAAAGTATGTGTAATAAGCAAAGTACATAAACATAGGTTCAATATAAGAACGAACATCGTCATTGACGAGCTAGTTATAGCCGAATCCTAGGGGCTTCAGGGTACGAAAGCAATGAAATAGATTACTATATAACAATATGACAAAGCAATCGCAAGTTGTAGAAAAACCGTTGATTCTAAAAGCGATCACACTTCAACGCTCGATGGATATGTTACTGAAGCCAACCATCGGTAAAATCCAAGCAGTGGCGAAACAGTTTGTGGTGGCGAATAGCTACAACCCGGAAATAGCGGTTTTGCAGTTTGATGATTGGTAGTCTAGCCGCCATTCACCTGACCTCCACCGCAGGGGTGTCAGGTAACGAATTGAGGAAATGCCCATGAATGCGTGAAAAATCCCTTGAAAAACAATTCTTTACATGAAGCTGTATCCCTTATATGTTACAGTTTACAAGTCTCTGCGCGAGAGAAGAACCAACCGCCGCGCGTGGCCTCTCTCCAGCTTACGGGGAGATGCCCCTGGGGGGCATTGGGTGCCGTTGGACTTTTCCAGTTTAGTTCCTCGTAACTCTTCCACCCACCCTGTTCTCGCCAGCCGACAGTATCACCAAATTTTTTCCAGATGCCTCCCCTTTCCTGATAAATTTCCTTTTGCACGCTCAAGCCCAACTTACCATTGCTATACTTGACCCACAAACGGTCGATGATTCGCAAATCTTCACAGGGAAAATTATCTATATTTTCTATGGTAAAGTAACCTTCTTCTTCTCTACCAGCAACTTTTAACATCGCCTGTGCTGTTTCTTCATCGGCTTCTTTCCACTCTTGATTAGCCAACAATTCCCGCAATCGCGTATAATTGTATCCTACAGCACTTTCTAGAGGAACTTCCCCTTGCTGCTGGGATGAACTTTGAGATTCTACCTTTTGCTGTTGCTTAGCATTTTCTGTTGAGCAGGCGGTACTGAGCCCCAAAACGAGCGAAAAGCTAATAATACCGAGTAAAAAAGAATTTTTAGACATTGAATCAAAATTGAATAGCGTTACGAGCTTAATTTAGATAAAAATAGAAAATATCAGAGTGTGGCAACATAGTAATAAGAACAACTAACACCGTCAACCGTTTAACAAACAACTTATAAAAGCGCTAAATGAAGCTCATAGTGGGGTGTCAGGTAACGAATAGAGGAAATGCCCATGAATGCGTGAAAAATCCCTTGAAAAACAATTCTTTACATGAAGCTGTATCCCTTATATGTTACAGTTTACAAGTCTCTGCGCGAGAGAAGATACCTCGTCGCGGCAGGCGCTCAGGGGAGATGCCCCACCCAGATTTCGCCAGACCGGGG
>JAHEOB010000327.1 GCA_018610095.1 Halothece sp. MAG | reverse complement strand
TTAATGATGGCATTTGTAACTTGGTTGAGACGACGTTAAATTGAAAATGCAACGAACCACTTTATTTTTATTAATTATTGCCTTATCATTAGGAGGCTATATTTATATTTATGAAATTCAACCAAATGAGGAAGAAGAGGTTGCCAATCAGGAAGGAAGAACTTTATTTTCCTTTGAAGAAGAGCAAGTGCAACGTCTCAAAATCACCACTGAGGATAAAAAGTTAGAATTTATCCGCAATGATGAGAATGCTGAAATACCATGGCAAATGAAACAACCCGAAGATATACCAGCCGATGAAGCGCCGATTGTTTTTTTATTAGACTTGTTAATCAAGGAACAAAGTAGTCGCACCTTTAAAGTGGAAAATTTAGAGGAATATGGACTGGCGGAGCCTTTTGCTACAATTGAGTTTCAACTAAATAATGATCAGAAAAAAACAGTCACCTTAGGCAAATCCACCTTTAACGAAAAAAAGGTTTATGCTCAAATTAATCCTAACAAGGATAATGCCATGAAAGTTGATATTGTCTCCATGGATTTTCGGAACGCGGTTAACCGTTCTCTATCAGAATGGAAACATCCATCACAATCTCCAGAACAAAATAGCCAAGAGAGTGAATCTTGATGAGACCCACCACCGATCATGCTAAGGAATACTGCTGATCACATGATCAACTCATCACAAATCCTTTAAGATGGAAAAGGCGGATTGAAGGAGAATAAACAACAATGGCAACCAGTCGCCGTGTTGCAAGAGTTGCTTCCCTCATTCAACAAGAAGTGAGTCAAATGCTGATTAATGGTATTAAAGACGATCGCGTTGGGGCAGGGATGGTGAGTATTACCGATGTCGATGTGTCCAATGATCTCCAGCACGCCAAAATTTTCGTTAGCATCTACGGCACTGAGGAAGCGAAAGCCGAAACCATGGCAGGATTGAAATCCTCCACCGCCTTTGTGCGCCGTGAATTAGGGCAACGGATTCGCCTACGTCGTACCCCAGAAGTGGTGTTTTATCAAGATGATTCCTTAGAACGCGGCGATCGCACTTTAGCCTTAATTAATCAACTCAGTGCCCAACGTCAACAGAAAGGGGAAGCAGAGGAAACCTAATGTCGGTGGTGTCTGATCTTACCCAGCTTCCTCTCCAAGAACAAATTGCCCAGATGATTGTGGTTCGTGCCGCTGGGTACTTATTTGATCACCAAATTCGTTATCCCAGTTGGGAACCCTCTAATCAACAGTTACGCTACTGGCTAGAAACATTAAATGTCGGTGGTGTGATTTTACTGGGTGGAAGTGCTGCAGAAGTGGCTCAACGTTCTAAACAGTTACAAGATTGGGCAAAAATACCTCTGCTAATCGCTGCCGATATTGAAGAAGGGGTGGGGCAACGGTTTGCTGGGGCAACTTGGTTTCCGCCACCCATGGCATTAGGGGATATTGCTACCCGCGACCTTGATCTCGCCAAGCAGTATGCCCAGAAGGTGGGGGAAATTACTGCCAAAGAAGCCTTAACGTTGGGGATTAATTGGTTATTAGCCCCTGTGGTAGATGTTAATAATAATCCCGATAATCCCGTTATTAATGTGCGGGCGTTTGGAGACGATCCCAGTGTCGTCAGTGAATTAGCAACAAGTTTTATTGCAGGCGCCCATCGCCAGCAGGTATTAACCACAGCTAAACATTTTCCTGGGCATGGCGATACCGCTACTGATTCTCATTTTGCCTTACCGGTTTTGGATGTGACTGATCAGCGCTTAGCAGAAATTGAACTGCCTCCGTTTCAAAGCGCGATCGCGGCTGGGGTGGATAGTATCATGAGTGGTCATTTACTGGTTCCTGCTTGGGATGATGCCTATCCTGCTACCCTGTCTTCTAAAATTTTGACGCAACAACTACGCTTGCATTTCGGTTTTGAGGGGTTAGTTGTTACGGATGCCCTAATTATGGGGGCTTTAAGTAAGGTAACCAGTAGTGAAGAACTTGCCATTTTAGCCATTGAAGCAGGGGCAGATATCTTATTAATGCCGTCGAATCCCGATCGCGCGATCGCGGCAATTGTCAATGCGGTTAACAATGGTCGTCTTTCACAGGAACGGATTACTGCTTCGGTAACACGAATTGCAGCAGCTAAAGAAAAAATAATAACCGCTCAAACAGGGGATTTTCTACCAGAATTAGCACAATCGGAAGGGAAACAAACAACACAAGGGATTTTAAATGCATCGTTGAAAACCCATGGTAATTTTCCCCTCCCCCTTCCCAAAGATAATCAGCCACGACACAATCTCATTATTGTCGATGATTTACTCAATTGTGCCTTTTTAGATCGACATACTAGCGCGATCGCGCTACCCCAACAACTGGGCTATGAATTGCAATTATTAGGGCAAGCGCAAGTGATTCCGCCACCTACAGAGCATCCTCCCCTGACATTAGTACAACTTTTTACCCGAGGCAATCCCTTTCGAACAGAAGCAGGGTTAAGCGCAAGCACTCAAGCCTATTTAAAAGCATTATCGCAAAAGGGAGTTGTACAAGCCATTATCATCTATGGTAGTCCTTATGTTTTAAGTTGGTTACAAGATAATCTTGATACTGAAATCCCTTGGATTTTTACCCATGCACAAATGGCATCTGCGCAAACCCTTGCCTTACAACATTGTTTTGATCCATCACAGTTATCTGCATTTCAGGAAAAATATTTTGTTTAAAAGTCTTATCAAAGGTAATTTTGAGACTTCACTGTTTTGATATTGTAATAAGTATGTAGCACCTTACCCAATACAGTCCTTTATTTGGGAGTTAAGATAAATTCAATTTGAGGCGTTGCAATAGCATAATCGGTAGATTGTAATCAAAAATGACGTTAATGAGTGCTGTGGAAACAACGACTTTAGGATGGAAACTTTCTAAACTGCAACAAAAAATTTCAGAACAATTGGAACTAATCGCAAGGAAGTTCACTGAAAATGCAGGCGATCTACCATTACCATCCTTAGACGCTCGTATTGTAATTGTTATTATTAAACTTCTTTTTTGGCTCATTGTTGCTGGGTTATTAATTTGGATAACATTAAAAATTCTGCGTTGGGTTAAATTTTATCTGAAATCTGAAAGGAGGAAATTCAAGAATCCACTTGCTTCCCGAACAGTCAATTCCTCTTCTCCAGAATGGTCAATTACCCATTGGGTTAAGCAAGCCCAAAAATTTCAACAACAGGAAAATTATTATGAAGCGTGTCAATGTTTATATCAAGCTATGTTACAAACATTGCATAATCAAGGCATTGCCCCACACCAAGCAAGCCGAACCGACGGAGAATATGGAAAACTCATTGCATCATTGATCCAACCTGAACCTTATCAACAGCTACTTCAAATCCATCAGGAATTATGCTTTGGTAATGTATCAGCTTCATTATCATTACTAGAAACCTGTTGGTCTGCTTATGGGGAGATTGAAAAAACATGAGAAGATTGTCCCGAAAAACATGGATATTTTTAAGTATTATTGCTAGTTTAATTCTGTTTTTTGCATGGATGCCGACTGTAAATCAATCAGCTCATTGCTCTAGTTATGGAAAATCTCCTAATGGCTATTACGCTTGGTATCGTTTGATGGAAGATCGAGATATACCGATACAACGATGGCAACAAAACTTTCAATCTTTACGTGATAGCCAAGAAGAAAATTCTGTTCTGCTATTGAGAATTTACTGTAATTGGAACAATGCATCAATAACAGACAAGGAAGCTAATTGGATCAAACAAGGTAATACGTTAGTAATACTGGGGAGAACAACGCCTGTAACTAAAGCTTCCTTTAGTACCCAACATGACACTCCTCACGGAAATATTAAAATAGAGACAACTCGTAGAAAGCAACAAGCTAACAGTACTATTTTGAAAGATGAATTTGGGGCAATTGTATGGGAAAAACAAATTGGAAAGGGACAATTGATTTATTCAACAACTCCTTATTTAGCCGCCAATGCTTATCAAAATAACTTGAGTAATCATGAATTTTTAGCTAAAGTACTTGAATCTTATAAACCGAGTAAAATTTTGGTGGATGAATATATTCATGGTTATCGAAATCAAGTAAGTAAACAAAAAGAAAGAGATACTAAATCTGAACAAGGAGAAGGTTGGTTAGCTTATTTAACTCAAACGCCTGTAATCCTTTTATGCATTCAAGGCTTCATTATTTTCTTAATTGCGATGTGGAATCATAATTTTAGATTAGGAAATAAATTACAATTAAATCCAATAAAAACCAACAATAGCAAAGCCTATATTGATGCCTTAGCCTCATTATTAGAAAAAGGAAAAAGTCGTGACTTTGTTATAGATATGATTGGTAAGGAAGAACAATTACAACTTCAAAAACAATTAGGAATCAAAACCAATATACTAGATGATCAAGCTCTGATTGATGCTTGGGTTCAGCAAACTCAGAAACCAGCCACGCAATTAAAAAGATTGCTCAGTTTTAAATCTAATAAACCTGCTTTAAGTGATTTACAGTTAATTCAATGGATGCAACAATGGCAAAAGATAAAAAATGAAGTTTCCAAAAATAATTAATTATCTATGAGTAATAACATTAAACCTGATTATCAAAGATTCCTTAGAATTGGTCAAGCATTAGAGGAGGTTATTGTTGGTCAATCTGATATTGTTCAACAACTTCTGGTTGCCCTTTTGAGTGGAGGACATATCATCCTTGAAGGGGTTCCAGGAACAGGAAAAACCTTATTACTAAAAGCATTATCCAAATTAATTAAAGCGGATTTTCGCCGTCTTCAGCTAACGCCAGATGTTTTGCCATCAGATATTATCGGAACCAATATTTTTGATTTCAATACCAATGAGTTTCACCTCAAGAAAGGTCCTATTTTTACCCAAATTCTATTAGCGGACGAAATTAATCGCACCCCACCCAAAGCGCAAGCTGCTCTATTGGAAGCAATGCAAGAGCAACAAGTGACATTAGATGGTAACACTTTACCATTATCTGACTTTTTTTGGGTCATTGCAACACAAAACTCTTTAGAATTTGAAGGAACTTATCCCCTTCCAGAAGCTCAATTAGATCGATTTTTATTTAAACTCGATATTACTTATCCTAAGCGTGATTTAGAAAAACAAATATTGCTCAATTTTCAAAATCAATCTAAAGGAGAATCTGTTAATTTAGACCAATTAAAACCAGAAGCAACAGTGGAGGAAATTCTCGTTGCTCGTGAAGAGGTAAAATACGTTAAAGTTGAGGATAATGTGTTAGATTATTTATTAGATTTAATTGATAAAACTCGGGAAAATCCTGACTTAAATCTAGGTGCTTCTCCTCGTGCTGCGGTTATGTGGTTACACACCAGTAAAGCCCAAGCATGGTTATCTGGGAAGAATTATGTGACTCCTGATGATGTAAAAAGTATGGCATGGCCGCTGTTACGTCATCGTCTCATTCTTAATTCAGAAGCTCAATTAGAAGGATTAACTTCAGAGGAAGTAATTGGCAAAATTTTGAAACAAGTTCCTGTTCCTAGATAAGTAGTACATCGAATCAATTAGCTATGATTATTCCTGCTAGACGCGTTTATTATCTTTTACTGGTTGGGATGGTAATGGCATTTTTTTTGGCTATTGTTACCAGTATTCAAGTTGGTATATTAGCCATCATTTTATTTAATTTAGTGGTTTTAAGTTTAACAATTTTAGACGGGCAACGGGTCAAAAAAAATCGAGTGACTGTTAATCGCCATCCTTTACCCAAACTTTCTGTGGGACGAGAAAATACCGTTACGCTTTCCATACAAGCTAAAAATCAACAAGCACAAGTTATTCTCAAAGATAATTACCCTTCCATTTTTTCTGTTTCAAATCCCACTTTAGAAACTACCTTAGCACCTCACACCATGGAAGAACTTAGTTATAGCGTTTTTCCAGATCGTCGTGGCGAATTTTTCTGGGGAGATATTCAGCTGAGACAATTAGGAACATGGAAATTAGGATGGTATGCTTGGAAGGCTCAAGGGAATCAGAAAGTTGCTGTCTATCCTGATTTAATTGGGCTGCGATCGCTGAGTGTTCGCCTTGCGTTAAACCAAGTTGGGACAATCAGTTCTCGTCATCATTTTCATCAAGGCACCGAATTTCGTGAATTGCGAGAATATGTCACAGGAGACGATCCCCGTTTCATTGATTGGAAAGCTACAGCACGGCGGAATCGTCCCATGATTCGAGTGTTAGAAACCGAACGAGAACAAACCCTAATTGTGTTATTAGATCGAGGTCGCTTAATGACAGCCCAAGTGCAGGGATTGAAACGTTTTGATTGGGGATTAAACAGCACATTATCCCTTGCGTTAGCTGGCTTAAATCGCGGCGATCGCGTAGGAATCGGCGTATTTGACCGTGACATTGTCACTTGGATGCCTCCAGAAAGAGGACAAGATCAACTATTTAAAATCATTGAACACTTAACCCCTTTACAACCCAAGTTATTAGAACCCGATTATTTTAATGCCATTACTCAATTCCTTAAGCAAGAAAATCGTCGTGCCTTAGTGGTTTTAATTACCGATGTAATTGATACCACTGCCTCAGCAGAACTTTTGTCAGCGATGGAACGACTAACCCCTCGTTATTTACCTTTTTGTGTCACTTTACGAGATCCGCAAGTCGATGAAATTGCCCACCAACAAACGGATAGCTTAATGAATCTTTATCAACGTGCGGTAGCATTAGATTTACTCTCGCAACGTAAAGTTGCCCTAGGGAGATTACAACAAAAAGGGGTTTTGGTATTAGATGCACCTGTTAATCAAATTAGTGAACAATTAGTGGATCGTTATTTGCAGATTAAAGCCCGTAACTTGCTTTAAAAATCAGAATTGTTTTTTTGTCGAGTACAGTATAAACATAATAACGCAAATAGTATTATTCCTAACAGATATTTAATGGAATCAGGAATAGCAGGATTAGGGGAAATAAACCCTTCAATGATCCCTGCAATAAACAAAAGTGGTACAATTCCAAACAATAACTGAGCAGCACTGACACCATAAGTTTTTAAAGCATCCCTCCGATAATAATCGCCAGGGAAAAGCAAACCTTTTGCAATTAGTAACCCCGCTCCTCCTGATAGAAAAATAGCTGGTAATTCTAAAGAACCATGGGGAAAAACAAACGCCCAAAAAGGATACGCTAAATTATTTTTTCCCACAAGAGAGGCAATGGTTCCCATTAGCAACCCATTATTAAATAAAATATATATAGTTCCAACGCCAGCAATAATACCGCTACCAACTACTTTAAAGGCAACTGACATATTATTAATCATAATTTGACTAGATGCGACAGGTTCGGTTCCAAGAATTGACCCCATCCACAATTCCTGTTCATCACGAACTTTCGTAATCAGATTTTCAGGAACGACTAAAGAAATAAAGACGGGATCTTGCCAGGCATACCACCAAGCAATTAATCCACCTGCCAGAAAAAAGGCTGTTGCCACAAGCGTATATCGCAACGTTTTCTGCACCACTTCTGGAAATCCCCAGCGATAAAAATCTAAGATAGCTTTCCAGTTGTGACGGCCTGACCCTTGATAAATTTGACTATAGGCACGAGAAGTTAGATTCTGTAAATCTTTAATTAAAGTGCTTCCGACATCATACGTTTTAGCACGGGCTAAATCTGCTGATAGGGATCGGTATAAACTAGATAATTCCCTTATTTCTTTTGCTGGAAGCTTTTTGATTCCTTGTTTCTCGACTTTCTGAAGTAGGCTATCTAGTCGTTTCCAGTTTGGTTCCCGTCGAGCAATCCAACGTTGAATATTCATGAAAGTTTGCAAAAAGTCTCTAGCACTGGTAAAAATATTGTAGGATTAATTGAATTAATTGATTAGAAAATGTCTAACAAAATAAGTTCACCTCAGCCCCTAGGACCCATCAGTGTTGGTAATGTCGTTAGTGCTGCATTACGGATTTATCGTGATCGCTTTTCAGTTTATTATAAACAAGCTTTTATTGCCAATCTTTGGGCGATTGTTCCCTTTTACGGATGGGCTAAATTTTTTGCCATTTCGGGATTGCTGTCTCGGTTAGCCTATCAAGAAGCACTTGCAAGTCCTGAAACAGTCAGTGAAGCTCGTCGCAATATTAACCCTCGCTTATGCACATTTCTTGAAGCCCCTATTTTGGTAGGTTTAACTGTAGCTCTTACAATGATTATCGTAGCAATTCCTGCAGGCATTATTGTTAGCATCATAAATACATTTGATTCGCCTGTATTTAATTTTATTAGTATTCTATTAATGGGGCTTTGGTTCATTTCAAGTTATATTTGGATTTTTTCACGGATATCATTGTCAGAGGTTCCAATTGCCGTTGAAAATAATAATTCTGCAACTGAAGTAATTAGTCGAAGTTGGGAATTAACAAAAAGTTCAGTTGGACGCATAATGTGGATTTTTTCGATTGCTTTTTTGATTACACTCCCTATTACAGCTATTGCTATAGCTTTAAATCTTTTTTTACAATTTAATTTACCAGAAAGCATTTATCCTTTAGTCAATTTAATACTGAGTCTTACAGTAAATCCTCTAACACTTCCAATTTGGCAAACAATTAAAGGTGTTACTTACTATGATTTACGTAGTCGTAAAGAAGGAATTGATTTAGAATCAGGGGAATCCTAGGGGAATCCTAATCTATAGCCAATGTAAATGCACTTATGAATTTTTTTAATAAATTTACGCTAGAAACACCAGAAAGTGTTGAACTAGACTTTACGCTAGCAGGAATTGGTAATCGAGCCTACGCTGCTTTAATTGATTTTCTGGTTCTTGGGGTTATCTTAATCTTATTATTAGTAATGGGAGGATTTGGATTTTATGTTATTTCAGACCTGTTATCATCATTAGGGATTTCTATTGGTCAAACAGGGCTTTGGATATTAGCTATCCAAATCTTTATTTTATTCGCTACATATGTTGGTTATTTTGTCTTTTTTGAAACACTATGGCAAGGAAAGACACCAGGTAAACGCTGGGTTAAAATTCGAGTCATTAAAGATAATGGAAGACTCATTCAATTACCACAAGCAACATTACGAAGTTTATTCAGACCCCTTGATGAGACTTTTTTTTTAGGTGTTTTTTTAATTATATTTGGCAAGCAAGAAAAACGCATAGGAGATTGGGTAGCAGGAACGCTCGTTATTCAAGAAGAAGAATCTTTTGCTAGTGCCAATTTTTCTTTGTTAGAAGAAGTAGAAAACTTAGCAAGTCAATTACAAGTCGAAGCCGATATTTCCCAGTTGTCACCTGAAGATTTTGCAAAGATTCGGGATTATTTACAAAGACGAGAGCAAATGCTTAAGCAAGCAAGACTTAAGTTAGCGCGACAACTTGCTTATCAAGTGAAAGATATTATCAGTTTAGAAGAACTTCCTGAAGATGTTAGTGCAACTGCGTTTTTAGAGGCAATTTATTTAGCATATCAACGTAATTCAAACTCTTAAACAGCGCGATCGCGCCTTCGGAGCGGTGACCCTTCGGGTCAATCGCGCCATTACATAACGACCAGCAGAAACTTTTTCCTCCCCATTGTCAGTTCCAATTTGATACCACGCAACACTTTGCCATCAACAGCTGTAGATTTGGGTTCAACATTTCTGATTTTGATTGTTTAACTCCCGCTAGGGGAATAACTGAAATCTATCATCAAAATGTTAATTGTTATCTCTTATACAGTTTTTGCAGGTACAGGTCACTAACATGAGCCTTTGAAATGTAAGAATCGAATCAATTTTCAAAACCAATTGATATCTTGCTTTTACTCAATTACTTAACCCATCTAGCTGAGTGAAACGATGACAAAAAAGCATTTTTATTCTAATTTCGGTTTTGGTC
>JAHEOB010000326.1 GCA_018610095.1 Halothece sp. MAG | reverse complement strand
TAATCGGGAAGACAGTGCTAGAACCATCAACTTTAACGGAACCACTAACTTGACCGCCATTAGTAGGTTGTTGGGGGTTCTGACAAGCAGTTAAAGCAACAGTCAGCGTTCCAATGGATACTAGCGAAATAATTTTACGAGGTGAGGACTGATGGAACATAGTCGTTGATTCCTTAGTTGGTCAAATTTTCCCCACCGTAATATACCGTTTGAGCGTAAAATTGAGGTAAAATTTATGTTAAAAAATTTCCTGTTTCTACTGAAAGTGCACATTTTAAGTTGAAAGCAAGTTTGTTTCGTTTACGGGTTCATATATTTAATTGCAATGCGCATTTGTTGGTAAGCCTCAGTATTTCCTTGTTCCTTAAAGATGTCAGCAGCTTTTTGTAAGTCTTGCATCGCTTTGTTATAGTCTTCCATTTGAACGCGGGTTATTCCGCGATTAGCATAAGCTTCAGCAAATTTAGGATTCCGTTGCAGGGTTTTGCTGAAATCGTCAATTGCCCCTTGATAGTTTTCTAAGTTGGCATGGGCAAGCCCTCGATTGTAATAAATTCGAGAGAGATTGGGATCAAGCGCGATCGCGCGATCGTAATCTTTAAGGGCTTTTTCATACGCTTGCTCTTGTTGGCGGGCATAAGTAACACCGCGAGCGCCATAAGCCTTGGCTAGTTTGGGATCAAGGTTTAAGGCTTGTGTATAGTGCTCCCTTGCTGCTTGATAATTCCCTTGCTGGAGTTGCTTGTCTCCTAATTGAAACTGTTCCTTTGCTTTTTTCTGTTGTTGGGATTGATCAGTGAGGTTTTCTTGAGCTGCTTTGGGGGAATCTTCATTCGTTCGCGATCGCTGCAAGGATGAGGAACTACATCCCGCAAGTACCATTAAGGTGATAGCAGTTGCTAAATAAAGGAACTTTTTATTTAACATAACTCAGAAGCTAAACTGCAAGCATATGATTATTTGTGCTTAGGTGACATCCTCCCTCGGTGAATCAAAGATTACACCGAGGGCTTGTTAACTTCACAGCTAAGAGTTTCCTAGTTATTCCCATAAATGGGGTTTCACCACTTATCTAGAACCTGAAAACAGATTCCCCGACAGCCCGATTGCCTAGGCAGTTTCCTTTCCGACGAGTCCCGCCGTACTAACTTGTTCAATTCCTCGGTTTTTCAAGACTTGAGCGGCAGCCACGTCTCGATCAGCTTCAAATTTACATTCAGGACATTTATGGATTCTTACACTCAAGTCTTTTTTGACATGAACACCACAATTGGGGCAAGTTTGACTTGATCCTGTTGCATCAACCACATCAAAATACTTGCCACGTTTCCAACACACTTGTTTGGTAATGGTTCGGAATTGTCCAAAACCACCATCTAACATTTCTTTCCCAAACATTCCTTTGGCTGTGACACGGTAGTCTAAGTCTTCCATGAAGATCATGTCACCTTGGTCACAAAGGGCGTGGGCTTGTTGATAGTGGAAATCTTTTCGAGTGTTAGCAATCTTATGGTGTAATCGTGCTACTTTAATCCGTTGTTTCTCGTAGTTGTTCGACCGTTTCTGTTTCCTAGAAAGCCTACGTTGCAGCAATGCCAGCTTGCTTTGTAGTTCCTTAAAAAACTTCGGCGGTTTAACGAGAATGCCATCACTGCTTGCTAAAAATTTCTCTAGCCCAACATCAACTCCTAAAGCATGACCATGAGGTGGTGGCTCTGGAACCTCAACATCACATTGAATGCAAACTGAGACATACCACTTGTCCGCTTTCCTAATAACTCGAACTTGTTTAACTTGGAAGCCCTCGGGAATGGGACGATGAAGATTAATCCGAACCGACCCAACTTTTGGGAGTTGGATTGTCCATCCATCAATGGGGTTTTCCTTAAATTGTGGAAAAAGGATGGATTTCAATTGTCCAAACTTCTTAAATCTAGGAAACCCGTAGCCTCTTGAGCGAAAAAAGTCCCATGCTCGGTGTAACTGTTTAATCGTTTGTTGCAAAACTTGAGATGGAACTTTCTTTAATCGAGGAAATTCTTTCTTAGCTTTTGGGAGTTGATTAAGTTGGTTTAATTCACTGGGAAATTTAGCGTCAGCAGGGATGATGTATTCAGAAACTAAGCTACATCGGTCAATAGGACACTTTCTACTATTGCACCAATCTTTAACCTCCCGAAGGGCGTAATTGTATGCCCCTCGACAGATTTCCAGAATCTCAATGAGTTTTTCTTCTTGAGACTTATCTGGATAGATACGGTACTGATAGTTAAAAGTTAACATCGACTTAAATCACTGCTTATTGCCTTATTATAGCAGGTTTATTAATTAGAGTCAAGTTGTTAACGGTTAATTTGATACCATATTAATAGGGTTCAGGCGTTCGATCTGAGGATGCGCTACCGCGATGCGTATTGGTTTAGTAACGATTCATCACCCCGTTAACCTGACGGTATAACGGGGGTTTTCTCGTTACATTTAGATAAAAGTGATTGATTAACCGAATGCTCCAGTAACATATTGTTGGGTGGCTTCTTGAGCTGGTGTTTGAAAGATTGTTTCTGTTTCGTCGTACTCGACGAGATAACCTTGTTTTCCTTTTGGGGTTGGTTCCGCATTAAAAAACGCAGTGCGGTCAGAAATACGAGACGCTTGTTGCATATTGTGGGTGACAATAATGAGGGTGTATTTCTCTTTGAGATCGGTTAATAGTTTTTCAATGTTGTAGGTAGAGATGGGATCAAGTGCTGAGCAGGGTTCATCTAATAAAATCACTTCCGGTTGAATCGCGATCGCGCGGGCAATACATAAACGCTGTTGTTGACCCCCTGATAAGGATAATCCATTCTCTTTTAATTTATCTTTCACTTCTTCCCACAGCGCTGCTTGGCGTAAGGTACTTTCTACTAATTCATCCATATTGCCCTGATAACCGTTAATCCGTGCCCCAAAGGCAATATTTTCGTAAATTGACTTGGGAAAGGGATTGGGCTTTTGGAAAACCATGCCAATGCGACGGCGAACCTCTACAGGATCCACTTTTTTACTATATAAGTTTTGTCCTTCAAAGGTAATGGTTCCTTCGACTTTAGCCCCAGCAATTAGATCATTGAGGCGATTAAAGCAGCGCAGTATCGTACTTTTACCACACCCAGAGGGACCAATGAATGCGGTAATTTCATTGCGATACATATCTAAGGTGACATCCCGTACTGCTAAGGCATCACCATAATAAACTTTCACATTTTCAGTTCGTATGGTGGGTTCTTTAACAGTTTGATCGTTTGTTTGATTAGAAGGTTGTGTTTGATTAGTCATAGTAATCTGTAATCTCTCCAACTGCTGAATTAACAACACTACCATTACAATACCGCCTCCAGGTAAAGAGAAGGTTAAAGGAATTTTTTAAGCTATTGCATTAAACGTGTTATCAGTTGCTTTATTGCGAGGTTTGTTGTCTTATTCGATACAATCAAACCAATGTAGTCCCAGCCGAAACGATGGTATTGAAACGATTTAATTCTACCCCCAATTGGCGATGGTTGATTCCTCCCTTACTTATTATTGCCCTGTTTTTAATTTTTTCAGGGACGCTGGTGCATTTATTAACCGAGTTGTGGTGGTTTGACGCGATCGGGTTTTCCAGTGTCTTTTGGACACTAGCACAGTGGCGAACCCTAGTCTGGCTGGCTAGTTTTGTTAGTTTTGCCCTCTTTTTGTGGCTTAATTATTGGTTTGCTATGCGAGTGACGCAATCCTCGACCATTCGTCTGGGGGGGAATGCTTCCTTTTATGTGAATCAGATTTCTAAATATCTAGCACCGATTGTTATCTTTTTTATTTCACTATCGGCTGCTGGGGCAAGTATTAGCAGTTGGGAGACAATTGTTAAGTTTTTGAATGCCACTCCCTTTAATCGCAGTGATCCCATCTTCGATCGCGATCTAGGGTTCTATGTTTTTGAGCTT
>JAHEOB010000325.1 GCA_018610095.1 Halothece sp. MAG | reverse complement strand
GTAGAAATTTTATCTACTTCAGTTGCGGAAATGGCTAATTGATTGAGATAATCGAGCAGTGCGCGATCGCGCTGTTTAATCACTTCATGCGTCGTTAAAGCTTGTTGGTATTCTAATTCTTGTTCCCCTTGCTGTTTCGCTGCGGTTAATAGTGGGGTAATTAAGGCAAGGGGTAAAACATCAGCAGCCATGTCTCGTAGGGCTTGTTTTTCTGTTTCTGCTGATTCTTTTAATTCCTTAATTTGACGCTGCAGTTGGGATCGTTGTGAGGCGATTTTCCCGCCTTCCGATAGGAAATTTTCACGGGCGAGGCGATACTTTTCATGGGCGCGATCGAGCGTTTGTTGTAATTGAGATTGTTTGGCTTTTGCTTGTTCTAATTCCGCTTTTTGCTGATTGAGTTTACTTTCAATAGCTTCAATATTACTAAGAGTGGTTTGACTTGCTAATTGTTTCCGTTTACGATTCACTAAAACGTCTAAATCTTCCCCTAATTTTTCTGCTAATTCTAACCCTAATAAAGATTGAATTGCCTCTTTAACTTGCGGTGGCGGAACATCTAACTCGGCTAATTCTTTAACCTGTTCTCCATCAAATAAAAATAAATTAGAAATGCCTAACGGGAGTAAGTTTTCAATATATTCATCCCAGGTATTGGTTATAGCGCGATCAGGCCAATCATCAACTAAAATATTTAAGGTATCCTGTTGATCTCCCTTTTGCCAACTGCGATTAATTCTAAAGACAACTAATTGATTATTTAATATTTCCTCAAATGCTAATTCAATCCGAGTTTTCCCTTCACCCTGACGATTGACGGCTTGGGCTAAAAAATCAGGGTAACTTAAATTTCCCCGTGTCGAACATTGCGCCCGCTTGCCATAAAACGCCAAACGAATGGCATCCATCAAGGTAGTTTTTCCCCCACCATTCATTCCCCCAAACAGAATAATCGGGCGTAGCTGCTCTTCACTACCAGGGGATAAATCAATCACTTGTCGTCCCCGATAAGGACCGAAATTTTCTAGCACTAATTCACGTAAAATCACAGGAAATTGTCAGCCTAATGACACCGTTTCTATTTTAATCGTTTTCTAGTTCCTCAGCTTGATTTTTACCAGAAAACTTAATGCTTGCCCAAGTTAACTGTTTTACCGTTTCTGCATCTTGTTCTTCAACCGCCGTTTTCAAATTGCGTTTATAGTGGGCATTTTCAATGGCTTCTTCTTTATTACGTGAACTCGTTTCAAAACACTTTTCCAATGACTCATAAATGCCCACCCGACGGGATTTAGTATGATATTGGCGTTCCGTATCTAATAATTTTGCCATTAACTCCAAGTGCATTTCATCCCCATCACAAATTTCCTCTAAGACACTCCATTCATCACTCCCTAAAATTTGATTGTTTGTGCCCAAGCGCGTATCATAAAATGGTTCACCGGTTACTTCCTGATAAATGCGAGGCAAACTATCATCAAATTCGTGTTTTTCTTCCAACCAAATGCGACGAATTTCACTTAATTCTTCTGGTTGAATTAAGGTAATATCTTCCATCCCTTCTGGGGCATTTTTTCGTACTTCCACTTGCGCTTGTAGCACTCGTCGCAACCAATATTCTCGCCAGTATTTAGTATAAGGACCGGGGATAGGATTAATGGAGGTTTCCCCATCACCCGTATTCCGTTCAAATAATTCTACCTTGCCATAAATGCGACGAAAATCTCTCCGATCATGATCATCTTCCACATCTAATTCATTCCGAATTTCTAATAAAGGTTGCATCCATTCTTTTTCTTCATCATTTTGAATCATTGCCTCCATGGATTTATCTTTACTCACCATGGTGCAAACCCAACAACCAAACCGAGAATCCCCACAACTAGGAGTGGAAGTATCAATGACTAACGGGCATTCATTATCCGCAGTTGCCCCTTGATACATTGAAAGTAAGTCTTTATTATCAACCCCCCAAGGATTTTCCCACTGCATAAGATACATCCAAACTTCATTTGTTTGCCAATCTTCAATGGGCGTATAAACTAATGAATTGGGAAGTCGGCTGTTAGGGCTTAGGCGATCGCGCACTCTTCCTTGTTCATGTTTTTCTAAGGTTTTTCCGCGAGCAATACTTTCTGTTTTTCGACTGCCTAAAACAACAATGGTTTCTCCATTTGTTCTAACCATTTCCCGGATAAAATGATTCACAGGTTGAATTTTCATCCGATCCGTACACCAACGAAATCCTTGTCGGGGGGCGGGATATCCTTTGCCAATTAAACATACCCAAAAGGTTTCCTGCATCGAAGGATGAAGCAAATTCGCCTCAATGGGCATTTCATTTGCTTTTGCCGTTGCTTCTAATTTTTCTAATGATTGACGAACCCAGTTAGAAACAATCGGATTTTCTACTAAGGTATCAGTGGTAATAACATGAATTGTTTTATGTCGTTTCTCAACAGGAAGTTGCGCGATCGCGTTCCAAATGAGTTGTAAAACGGTAGTAGAATCTTTACCACCGCTATAACCAACCACCCAAGGAATTTCATCACAAAGATATAGTTGTTGAATTTCTTCCGTTAATGCTTCGATCTCTTCCACTAACTCAGCCACGCTACGCGCAGGAAACAGCGATTGTTGATTGTTTACCATATTTACCATTTATAATTATTTATTAACACAATTTTGATGGCAGTTTTTTGTCCATTATAAGAAATCTTTTCAACTGATCATAGAGTGGATATTTTTTATGGCATTAGACAGAATCTTAGCGCTTTGATCAATTTCTTCATCGGTTGTAAACTTACCCAATCCAATGCGTAATGCCCCTTCAATCCATTCTTCTGGCAACTTCATTGCCCGTAAAACATGGGAAGGAGTTTCTACCCCTGACGAACAAGCAGCCCCTGTGGATATGGCAAGCTGATCATGTATCCTAGCCACAACTGCACTATTGGGAATCTCGGGAATGGAAATGTGTAAGTTACCTGCTAAACGGGAATTGGTGTTACCGTTGATGATTAGATCAGGTATTTCCTGTTGGAGTAAGGCTTGAAGTCTGTCTCGCTTCTGCGCGATCGCGCTTTCGTCTGCTTCCATTTCTAATTGTCGCAAACGACACGCTTCCCCTAACCCAACAATTCCAGGAACATTTAAAGTACCTGATCTTACTCCTCCTTCATGCCCACCACCGAATAAAATAGGTTCTATGGGAGTCCCTTTTTTGATGACTAATGCCCCAATTCCTTTCGGTGCGTAAAGTTTGTGACCTGAAATGGTTAAATAAGTGATTCCCCATTGCTTAAAATCAATCGGAGTTTTCCCCACTGCTTGAGAGGCATCAGATAAAATTAATTATATGACCAATCTGCACTAAAACC
>JAHEOB010000324.1 GCA_018610095.1 Halothece sp. MAG | reverse complement strand
GAGGGGTTAGATATGTTGGGGGTAGCGTTAGCACAAGATTGTAAAATTCCAGACGATAACAATCCTTGGGATGATCCCATTTCCACAGTAGGCGTTCCCGAACTGGAACAAGGAGACAACTTACATCATAAATTTGCAGTGGTAGATGAGAAAATTGTCATTACCGGATCGCACAATTGGTCAGCCTCAGCGAATTATCGCAATGATGAAACCGTCTTAGTTATTGATAATCCCACCGTTGCTGCTCATTATCATCGCGAATTTCAACAATTATACGATCGCGCTGTTTTAGGAAAACCCCAATGGTTAGTGGAACGTGTCGAACAACAACAACAACAATGTCCTAATTTATAGGATGGGCAACGCCCACCCTAGTGATCCCTTTCATCTATTCTTCGTGCTGGAGACTCCCTGTTATACCGTTAGGTTAACGGGAGACGGGGCTTTCAAGGGGGCGAACTGAATTCGCAAGGGGCTGTCGCTGGAGGTTTCCTCCAGCGTTTATAAGCCCCGCCCCACAGCCCCTCAGGAAAGCACGTCCTCCATTAGTTGTTTACATTACTTAAAAATGGAAGTTTTTAATGGTATAACCCGAGAACTTCCAAACTCGTATTGAGTCCCTTCCTGCACCTCAGTTAAGATGATCCTGCCCGAGGCAGCAACTGCCCAACCAGTTTTAGAGGGAGACGCGCTAGGGAAGTACGCGAATGTCTGTTCCAAACTGAGGCTCAATGCAGTATTCAACTATTTAGGATAGTGTTGGAGCTATCAATCTCCCTCTATAATCTCCCAAGAGGTTTAGAGGGAGTCGTTGAATTAACTAGCTTGATACCAAGGAACATTGCGGTCTTTGGACTCCCAGAACATATTATGGATTTTCTGAACCGTATCCATTAATTGTTGTGCTTTCTCCTGATTAACTTCCATTTTGCAAGCAGAGCAGAGTTTAGCTGCTTTCCAGAACGTATCATGGAGATCAGGATATTGTTCTAAATGCTTTTCTTTGAAATAGTCCGTCCAAAGAATGAGCAATTCTTCCTTAGCAATTTGGGCTTGTTCTTCTTTAATTTTCACGAAGCGGGCAAAGGTATTTTGATAAGCAATTTGTGCTTGTTTGCTGTTATCTTCAGGTTCTAAATCCATGAGTTTTTTCGTCATGGAGAGAACCGCTTCTGCTGCAATGCGAGCAGAGGAGGGATCATAAACACCACAGGGCCCATCACAATGAGCATTAACCGTTTCTGCGGGAGCGACATTTTTGAAAACGCTTGTAATTTGCTTGAGCATAGTTCTTAACACCCGTATTTTTTAACGACTCAGCTTTTCACAGTCAACTTTGCAGGATTGACCCAAATAATCAGGTCTAAAAAGGATTTTTAGCTAAATTTGCTACTGTGTAGGTTTTCGTCCCCATCATAAAATAATCTGGAAGTATCCTCCCAGGGGGGATCAAAAAATTGACAAATTTCTGTCTTAGGGTAGAGCTTTGTTTCTGGCAACGGGTTTATACAAAGATCGTTAAAATATTAAGGAACGTTAAGCTTAAAGCGTTAGCCCCATCCCTATGTCTGACTTTAATCGTGATTCCCTCAAAGTAAAAGCGGTTCTTCTCGGGATTAGTCCCTTAATTATTTTGCCCAGTGCTGCCATTTCTCCAGCCCTACCAGCAATCGAGGATTATTTTGCAGATGTTGAAAATTCCCAATACTGGGTACGGTTAGTGTTAACCATGCCTGCCATCACCATTATTATTGGCGGCTTATTAGCAGGTCAGTTAATTGATCGCATCGGGCGCAAAGTCCTCCTTATTACCACTGTTATTTTGGCAAGTTTTTTTGGGGCAATGGGGTTAGGCTTGAATAGTTTGACCCTTCTTTTATGGAGTCGGATTGGCTTAGGGTTAGCCGTGGCGGGGGCAATTACGAGCGTCACCACCCTCATTGCTGATTATTATGACGAGAAAACTCGCGCTACCTTAATGGGGTTACAATCCACTTGTATTGCCTCGGTGGCAGTTGTGGTTTTAGGGCTGAGTGGAATTTTAGCCGATATTAATTGGCGGATGCCGTTTTTAATTTATCTGTTTCCGTTGGCACTGCTGCCGTTTATCATGCTTTGGCTGCAAGAAACCCAGCAGGAAGTAGTCACCACCGAGAAAGAAACCATCAATATATCGCTGGCAACCGTTCCTTTGCTGACTGTGGGAGTAATTTATGGGGTGGAATTTCTCCACATGTTTTTATATTATCTGACCCCTGTGCAGTTACCGTTTTATCTGCGTTCTTCCTTTGATGTCTCCGCCTCAGTTAGTGGGTTTGCCCTTTCTTGTTTAAGCCTGTCTCAAGCTGCTATTTCCTTGGGCTATGGTTGGATCAAAGCGCGATTCAATTTTGTCAATATTCTCGCGATCGCGTTTACCTTAGCCGGTATCGGATATGCCCTTATTGCTGTCGCTTCCAGATTGGAATGGATTTTACTGGGATTAATCATAACAGGGTTAGGATTTGGGTTACTATTTCCGAACTCCAAACTGTGGATTACGCAAGTCGTTGCCCCTAAAGTTCGAGGACGGGCATTAGGGGGCTTAACCACTGCTTTTTATATAGGTGAATTTCTCTCTCCGTTTGCCACCCAGAAAGCCGTAGAATGGGTGGGGGCAAGTGGAACCTATGCCTTGGCAAGTGCTGTATTAGCAATGGCTGCTGTTTTCGCCTTGGCGATTAATGGCAATTCTAATGTCAAACTGGTGTTTTCCCAAAGCAATCAAAGTTAACAGCGCGATCGCGCTCCCATCACGTTTAACTAAATCTTTAGCAGAATAAAATCTCGGATAAAAGTCATTTATCGAAAATATTAATAATAGCAAATTTTTAAACCAGATTGCATGAAGCGACTAAAGTGAATAGGATGAAAATAAAAAGCATTTAACCAATTTGAACCAGTTTTGACAGTGCCTAGGGGTTAAAAGCTAGGCGATTTGTCTATTTCACTCTAAGCAAATTTAAAAATCATTCTAACAACAAAAAAGGGTTGTTGCCTAATTTTCAAAAAAAAGTTGTAGCATAAATAACAAATAAAGATTTTTTGACCGTACAGTTAAGTAGTGAGAGAGCAGTGGGTTATCCAAATCAGATCAAACAACAAATTCCATCTCCTCCCCAAACCGCTGAACCTGCCCAGCGACGT